>CANJFK010000206.1 GCA_947473535.1 Legionellaceae bacterium
CACTTACGTTAAAAGTTTATTCGGTTCTATTCCTGATTTTACTGCGAGCATTATTGAACAATTAACGTTAAATATGACATTGAACTCATTGCGTTTTTTGAGTCTGATTGAGCTTTCGGTCGATGAGTCAGATAATTGTTTAGATGTGCTAGATGAGCTAATTTTAGAAAGTGAAGATGCTTGTGTAGCCATTGATTATAGGGAACATTATACTGAGGAGCGATTGCAACGTCGGTTTGATAGTTTGGCCCGGTTGTTAAGTTTGAAAAAAAGCTATTCAGTCTGCTCGGCAGTGGCTATTGTGCACGGTAGATTAATTATTGCAGCGAATTCAGGCGGTGAAGCAACGTCTTTAGTGTTAGCTAACGTACTTAAGCATAAATTAGCCATCGTTCGTGGTTTTATTAACTTAGTTGATACTGAGAAAATCGTGCTGCACAGTCCGCGTTTTTCTGATCTACTTGCTGCCTGTGTTGAGGAACTTTTGGTCACTGGAGGCACCTTCCAAAACAGGCAGTTATTGACTCAAGCACTTTTGAAATTAACCAGAGCGACGGTTTCTGATATTGATGGAACCCATGAAGCTGTTGCTCCACTTAATTGTTTTTCTGAAGAAGAACGCGCGGCCATTTTGTGCTCAAATCAAGTTGTTATTTTGCTGCCTGAGGGCAAGGTAAAAGAAATCGACACGGATGAAAATGGAGTAACTGTCTTTGATGTAACGAGTGACTCGCTTGAGAATCGTCTTTTTTATTCGTTTTCGGCATTACCAGCCCGCGTTATGATTAACAATTTTCATGCTGAGCAGTTAATCATTTATTATCTAATCCATGTGAGATTGCTTGATCTTCATGATGCTACTTCTCCAAAAATACGACTAGGCGTGTCTAAATTATGCTGTAAAACCTGTGATCCTGTTATTCAGCGATACCCGCGATTACAGTCCAGAGGCGCGCATAATGTCTTGTATGAAGCAACCGTTGATCTTCTTTCCAATACAGTTTGCAGGGTGGTCCCTGGTTCGCCTGAGCGCCGTTTTCGCTCGCCAACTGCCGCCGTTCCCAGTCCATTTCTTTCACCTTTCGATCCCATGAAGAGAGGCAGCAGTAGTAATAATACGACTGATGCAGCGCCAATTTCGATACCCTACGCTGTAGGCACAATGAGATTGGGTGAGGATGAGCAAAAAATAACAAGACAACGGATTGACGATAATACAAGTAGTACTCCGTCTAGTTCAGAATCTCTCACTGTACCTTCTGAAACTGATTGCCATGGTTATGGTGCTTGCAACCAATCAGTTTTGGCGAATCGTTTTGGAATATTTGGTTATCAAGCGACGCCCTATGTAGCCCGAACTGGTATAGCACTGGATCATAGTGATGATGCCTCGTTTGATTATTCATCGTCGAGTTGACAGCCTATTAATGAATGACTACAATTTAATTGTGCAGTGCAACATAAACGTAACTGGAGACGATCATGAATCAAGAATATTTCGAAAAAATATCTGATATGGTAAAAAAAGCGCAAGAACCATTACAAGCGATTGCAGAATTAAATGTAAAAACATTGCAAGGTTTTACGTATATAAAACCAGAAGAATTTGCAAGTGTAAAAAAACCAGAAGAGATGTTGGAAAAACAACTAGAGCTAGCTGTTGCCAATGGTCATAAGGCGTTGGACTATATGCAAAAATCGTTTCAAATCATTGAAAAAGCAATGTTGACGTTTGTTCAAGAAACCAAGCAAAAAACGGATGTCAAGAAATAGGTTTTAAACACAGGGGCACTGAAGGGGGGATTTTTCTTACGATCCCTCCTCGATGGCTTGCCAGTGTAATGGGCACAGAGAAAATCCATTGTCGTAGCCTGGGTGCAGGCAAAGCCGTAACCCGGGACTCAACGCGTCGAACCTCCCGGATTACACTGCGTTCCATCCAGGCTACGTGGTTTTATTATTCAAAAAATTCCCTGCATTTATCCTTCACACACCTCAAGCACATACTCTCCCGGCGCATCCATAATAGGCCGGACAGGTAATTTTGCAAGTTCGGGTGCCCCAATCAGTTGCCCTGACTGTTTCTTTAACCATGTTAACCAGTCAGGCCACCATGAACCTTGGTGATGAGCCGCCCCAGCCAACCAATCATCAGCGCTTTCCGGGCTAGCATTGTTTCGATAAAAGCCATATTTTTCACTACTTGGCGGATTAACAATGCCAGCAATATGCCCCGAGCCACCGAGGAGAAATGTTTTGTCTCCACGCATCAGTTGAAACCCTAAATACGTTGTTTTCCAAGGGGCTATATGGTCTCGTTGCGTTCCAACAAAAAAGGTAGGCATAACAATATTGCTCAGATCGAGTGGTGTTCCATTAATGTGTAGTTTTCCTGGTTTCACCAAATGATTGTGTAAATACATCCAACGTAAATATTGCGAGTGCATTTTAGCCGGCATGTTGGTTGAATCGGCATTCCAATACAATGTATCAAAGGGTACCGGCGCTTTAGCCCGTAAATAATTTTTGATGAAAAAGGACCAGATTAAATCGCTAGCCCGTAGTAAGTTGAACGTATTAGCCATAACATGGCCCTCAAGAAATCCCTTTTCGCTCATGTGTTTTTCAAGTGTGGTAATCTGTTGCTCATCAATAAAGACCGACATATCACCTGGATCACTAAAATCAATCATAGCGGCAAGAAAGGTAGCTGATCGTATTGGATTTTTTTGAACCGTTTGATAATAGGCTATCAACATGGCTTGCAATGTCCCACCAATACAAAAGCCAAGGGTATTTATTTGTTTGCTTTTCAATTGTCGTTGAATGGTGTTAATGGCGGCGATTGGGCCTTCATGGAGGTAATCTTCAATGCCTTTGTTAGCGTGTTTTCTCCCTGGATTGACCCATGAGATGACAAAGACACAGATGCCTTGTGATACTAACCAGCGAACCAATGAATTGTGAGGGCTTAAGTCAAGAATGTAATATTTATTAATCCAGGGCGGGATAATTAATAACGGTACGGCGTGTACTGTAGGCGTTTGCGGTGTGTATTGAATCAATTCCATTAAACTATTTCTAAAAATGACTTTGCCTGGGGTGATGGCGAGATTGATCCCAATTTTAAATGCATCCGTGTCGGTCATTTTTATGTTCAATCGTGACGTATCTGTTTCGAGGTCAATCAACAAATTATGCAAGCCATGCAGCAAATTTCTTCCTTGCGTTTGAACTATTTCCGTCAACAGTTGCGGATTGGTGTGTAAAAAATTATCAGGCGATAATGCATCTAAGTATTGGCGGGTGAAAAATTGCACGCGTTTAGCTACATGCGTATCGTCATAATCAACACGTTGTAGCAGTAAGTTCGTATGCTCACAAGCTAATAGATAATGTTGGCATAACGCACTGAAAAAAGGATGATTGACCCACTCGGCGCTACTGAAGCGTTTGTCATTGAGGGGCATTGTTTTGCCTTCTTGCCAGTGTTTAAGCTGGTGTTGCATAAGCTCGGTAACGGCCTGCCAATAACCTTGATACATTGCTCGTATTTGTTCGGGGTTTTTTACTAAAATCATCATCAGCTGAAGATAATCACGCAATAAATGAGCGTTTTTTTCAATGAATGTTGGTAATTGTATGGGTTGTTGATTAAATTTAGCGAGCATCAGCACGCTTTTTTCTGCAATTGACCGCATGAGTTCATGAAGTTCGATGTCTTGGTTCAAAGCTGCTCCCGCCGAGATGATCCGTATACTTCGCACGAATGCCAAACTCAGTCAAGGTGTCTTGATTAAAATCTTGCAGGCCTATATTCGTACATTATTTTATTTATGCAACAACGCCTGTAACAATAATTACTAACAATCCTTTCATGATCTTCTTCATTTAGTTATGATAAATTTCAATTTATATTATAGTCAATTTACAAAACAAGCAAATA
>CANJFK010000207.1 GCA_947473535.1 Legionellaceae bacterium
AAGAAGCAAATTTAAATGTTGTTGGATTGAAACGGCTCTCTCCATACGTCATCCCGAGTACAGCGAGGGATCTCCGCAATGCGGCAAGGTGCCAACACCAGGAGATCCCTCGCTGTACTCGGGATGACGTATGAGCCGTTACGTTGGATCCATTGGTTAGGGATTGTTTTGTAGATATTGATCATAAACATGACCATTGTAAGCCGTTAAGGCCGTAATAAAATCCCTCACACGAGGGCGCGCCAGCACCTCATCGCCTACAATACTTTGCGCTGTTGCTTGTACGGAGGGTTGCCAATACGAGCCTCGAATAAATTGTCTCAACATCGCGCCCAAATCGCCATCGCGGAGCGCCGCTAGGTGCGGCGAAAGATCCTCGGGTGCTCCCTCCGATGGATCCCACGTCAGTGCGTTTCTCAATGCAGTCACTGCAGCCAGTTTCCTTGTATAGCTTATCCCTCCACCAAAAAGCCCTCCCCAAAAATACTTTTCTCGAGGAACCTGGAGCCCTTCATTGCGGCAGTTGAGATAGTCATCTAACTTGTCCATCAATTCGTCAACGGCATCGGCTCGATCAACGACGTCCTCTTCATCATCTTGTTGTAACATTTGATCAGGTGTCTGTCCCGTTTCATCAGGTATCCCCACATCAGCACCATTTGCAATTAGTTTTCTAATAAAGTACTGACAATCCGCTTTAGCAGCCACATGCAATAAAGTAGTTCCATAATAGTGACCACGGCTAAAATTAATGCTTTTATATATCTCGGCTAATGACGAATCTATGGGCAATTTCTTGTCGAGGCGATATAACGCTAGATGGTCCACGACCTGGCGTTCGCGAGCATCAAATTCCAACCTTGTAAATCCCCATTGGCCATTGGCTTTGCGTCCGTAAATATGGTAGTCAGCACCGTGCTTAATTAGTGTAGGAACTTGGCCTAAATTGTCCGGGAAGCGCCGATTACTAGCTAAAGTAAGCAGCTCAAGATCACACCCAGCGCCCCAGAAATATCGATTATTTATAGGAAACGGCTTATTTTTCAAACGAATAGCTAGCAGTTTATCTAGCGCATCAACCGCTAATGCGTCATCATTTTCTAATAAATTTTCCATGAGGATTAAGATCGAATCTTCAATATCGGACCAACTGAGATTACTGTTTATAGCCATTTCTAGTAAGACATCGAGTGGTGTTTTTTTATCCGCATTATTAATTCCAGCATCAGCTCCTTTTTTTATGGACAGCTTAATACCGTCCATATTATTCAACTCACAGGCGCTAATTAAAAATTGTTGGGCCTCCTCTGCAGAAATATCGCCCGCATCGGCTATCGCTCTACTTTGAAAAATACCCTTGAGTGTTCGTAGTTCAGATTCAGGTACCGTTTTTGACATCTCATCTAATAAGTCGGAGGGAGTCGCCCCATTATCATTTCGGACATTTATATCCACGCCTTGTTGCATGAGTACTTGCGCTATTTTCGCATTGTTTTTTTTAACAGCCCAATGGAGTAATGTTTCATTCTCGATTGTTTCATTCAGATCGAATCCATAACGTATCATTTGATCCAAAGCCTCTACTCTTCCTTGAATACAGACTTGATATTGAAGAATGGCCAAACACGTTATTGTTTGCTCCCGTTCAGTTAACGGGGGGATAGGCTTATCTAACCGCCAATAGTCCTGTGATTCAGGCGCGATATCAAGAAAATAATCACCTGATGTTTCAATCAGTTGTGCAGGAAATGCATTTGATAGCGCGTCAACCTCAAATTCTTCACCTTCAAATTGGCGACACCCAGCAATAAAATTTGCGCCAGCAATCAATCGTTCGCGGTTTAGTGAATAAAATTGAAACGCATATTCATCGCTTTCCACACCCCAATTAGCGTATTCTGTTACGAGGCGGTCTTTAATTTGAGGTAAAACAATCCCGTCCGCATCGGTGGCCGGGGTAGGTGGTAAGCGACTGCTGGTGGCTACGTGCCAACCCTCATCAAAATAAACCGCCTGAAAATGACCCGCGCCACCCATTGTGCCAGTACGCAACAAATAAACCGAGCCCTGGTCCAGATCATCAAATACCGCTTGCAGTGCTGCCATTGACTTACCTGATTTCTCGTCAGTATTAAATACCTTGTCATCACCAGGAATAATTTTTAATAACGGCTCGAGACCAATTTGAAAATCGTTATTATAGTGATCCTCGTCAAAATGAAGCGCTATGCCAAGAATTTTTTCAAATCCCTTTATAAGAGCAACTTCTGAACAACTATTTTGCAATGGCATATCATTTCTCCGCAGGTGATTTTTCTAGGTTACGATGCTAATCATAAAACATTGATGAATCCGTTTATTCCGCTTAAAATCAAGGTCTATCGTATCGGCACTGATGTCCCGTACAGTATATTGTTGACCTATCTGCGGTGATAATTTAAATTGCCTGAAGTTGGTGGAAAAATACAATGTTCCACCGGCATTTAACAACTGCATTGCCGAGTGAATCAATAATTCATGATCACGTTGAATATCCAACGTGTCCGTCATGCGTTTCGAGTTGGAAAAGCTCGGTGGATCTAAAAAAATCACGTCAAACCGATCGCTTGTTACTTTAAGCCAGTCTAAACAGTCATATTGAATAAATTGATGCCTAGACACATCCAGCGTATTTAATCTGAAATTCTCTTCCGCCCACGTTAAGTATGTATTTGATAAATCAACATTCGTCGTCAAGGCCCCAGCTAAAGCCGCTTGCACGCTCGCTGTTGCTGTATAACAAAAACAATTGAGGAATCGCGTTCCCGGCGGCAGTTGTGCGAAACGTAGACGCAAAAGGCGATGATCAAGAAATAAACCCGTATCGAGATAATCATACAAATTCACATTAAACGCCGCTCGTCCCTCGCGCACAGGCATGGCACGTCGTGTCTGGTTCATTTTCTGGTATTGATTCGTTCCTTTCTGTTGTTTGCGTTGCTTAACAACGACATGTTCAGCAACGAATCCCAAGGCATCTGGGACGACCTGAATGACGTCAAGACTACGTTTTGCGGCGAGTTCTGCATCGATTGTCGCGGGCGCCACATATTCTTGCAGCACGGCATGATCATTATAAATATCAATGGCATATGCATATTCAGGCAAATCAGCATCGTAGACTCGGTAACAACTAATTTGATTGCGTTTCGCCCATTTTTGCAAATGACTATGGTTTTTTTTCAAACGATTCAAAAACATTTCTGCACCCGGCGATAAAGGGCGAGACTTGTTATCTTTCAATTGATTGGTAGCATCTAAATCAACACAATATAATTTACATTCCAGTGCACCATTAAACAACGTGTACTGTTTATTTGCTCGCAAACCCATGGCTTTGGCAAGCACAGGATTCGAGGTGAGGATTGCCGCCTGCCAGCCCTGATAATGCGCATGTAAAACTTGGCCTAATTGTCGATAGAGTGGGGTTAACTCGGTGATATCCCCCAACCGCTCACCATAAGGCGGATTACAAATCAACAAGCCTTTCTCGCTGACCGGTCGGCAATCATCCAGCTGAGCATGGCTAAAGTTCACCATCGCGGCAACACCAGCGCGCTCAGCATTGGCCTGAGCCATCATAATCGCACGAGCGTCTGAATCGGTTCCCCGCAGTTGTAAATGAATCGGCGTGGCCTGTTGTCGAGCCTGTTCGCGCACCTCGTCCCATACCGTCGGTTGGTGTTGTGCCCAATCCTGCAGTGATTGGTCGTTACGCAATAAACCTGGTGCAATCGTCGCTTCCATCATTTCGGCTTTAATCAAAAGGGTACCTGAACCACAAAAAGGATCGTGTAAAGCCGCGCCCGCTTTCGCCAAGTCAGGCCATTTTGCGCGCACTAACATCGCGGCCGCAATGTTTTCTTTTAACGGCGCAGCCCCGGCCTCAAGGCGATA
>CANJFK010000208.1 GCA_947473535.1 Legionellaceae bacterium
CCTGTCAAATTTAAAAACTTGATCATCGAGTAATAACGTAATATCTTTCATTGGTCTATCCTCCTGATAGGTTTTTGCGAACCCTACCATTTTGGCTCATCTAGTAGCCGGGTAAAAGGGAGGATGAGTCCATATCATTGGCTCGGTTAATGCGACTAAAATTTGGGCATAAGACGCGGTTGCCCTGTAATGTTTACTGCTTCAGCAGCTGCTAGGATTGGGTAAACAAAAACTTTGTGTTATAATGTGCCCATTAAGCCCAAATAAAGGACACAAGCATGCCTCGCAAAATTGCCGTATTAACATCCTATATGCATCAACGTGGTGGAGACCTCGTGTCAGCAATGAGTTTTATTAAGTCGGTTTTAGCAACGGATCCCGATGTCGAGTTTGAATGGGTGGTCAAGCGTGATATCAGTGGTTTTAATCGCGATCTTGAGGGATTTAAAGCGACGGAATTAGGTGAGTTTAGCAACCAGGTTCATTTAACGTGTATTGATAGTAGCGATTATCAGAATGTTGATATTCGAGGCCCCGGTGTTTTCGACAAAAGAACAAAAAAACAACTAATGCCGGACGATCTAGCCATATTATCCGACCAAAATTGGGGACTGCTAGCAACGGGATGGTTTGGTTGGACAGACATCCATCAAAAATTAACGAATAAGCAGACAGCCGACCGATTGCGCGCGTGCGACATGATTGCTGTTGTCGCGAATCCGCACCGGATTGTGAAGGCTGACCATCGATTGTTACATAGCCAATTTAATAAACCGATAAAATTAATTCCTGAATATGATTTGGTTCATACCAATAGTCAAACGTGGGGGTTTCCTAATGCTGAAGTGATTGGAACAGGTTTTGGTGGAGCAGGTGTGTATATCGATGAGACCATTACTGCAACGAATGGATTGGATGATTCAGCGTCAGAAGATGCTGGTTTTATAACGCATCTGACGGCAGATAATGTTGAGGAATACCAACAAAACAACCGCTTATATTATGGTTATTTCTTTGATAACGAACAATTATCACCGACTACTTTCGCGGTAAAAACGGCGTCCTACCTGAGCAATAGCATCATGTTGGCGATGGATAGTGGTGAGAAACATAATATTGATATTGTCATTCCAGGGTTTAAAGACGCGCAAGAATTACAATCAATTTACCAAAATGTGTTGAGCGCTTTGCCTCAGCAATACAAGGATCAATTAGGTTCCGTTTATTATGATATGAAGCAGCAAGATGGCACGTTTGACCGAATACCGATGGATGGAAATGATGGCCCATATCAATTGCGGCTGATTGACCCTCGGCGATTAGAGCGAAAAACGGTGCAGGCGTTATTAAACGATTCGGAACCATGGGTCGGTCTAACGGGTGATGCTTCATGGATCGAGGGTTTAATGAAGGGCAAGTTAGTTTGCTATCAGGTTGTGCAGTGGAAGCGGGCTTTTTTTAATGAGTTTATACAGTATTTAACCGCAAAAATGCCACGCAGCCGTCTTTTGGCGTTCTATCGTTTGCAAGGGGCTAACGGCGCTGATTCTCAGCGTAATTTTGAGCGTATGCGCGCGCTTTATCGGGACCATCTTCCTGCGATGCAGGCTGATGCTCGTAAGCTAGCAGACTTTATTGGTCGAGAGAAAAATCTCAGTATCACGATGAGCCCCGCGCTGGTTCAAAGCATAAAGATAAAAACAGCTCCGAAAAAATCGAGGACAGCCAAAATTGCACCAGTGCCAGATAAGCAAAAAAATATAGATATAGATAGGCGCGTTGATGAAAACGGTTCGTCACTCAATAAATTTATTGAGCTTATACGTAACCACTTGGATAGCTTGCCCTCAACGGAATACGTGTTTAATTATTTTCAAAGTGCTCACGATCCGGCTAAAACAACGCTACGCCGAGCATTAAATGACCCAAATCGAACGGCTGAGACCATTATTGGTGCACTAAAAGATTATTATGAGGACGTGAGTCGTCGTAGTCTTTTTGTCGGGAACTTTACTCAGCGGCATAAAACTAAATTTGAGGATTTTATGATTGAGGTAGGGGTATTGCATGCCTATGATGATACCGATGTACTTCAGGGCAAGCTGGATGAATTTGATATTGGTTGCATTGATTTCGAACACCTTTATGCGCCAATATAGCAGGGCTAACGAACCATTACGCTTGAATTATTGTATATACATGGTATAATTATACCATGTATATACAATAATGAGCGTATAGCGCCATGTCTACTGTTATTTTAACTAAATGGGGAAATTCCATTGGGCTTCGAATACCCGCGGCAATTATTAAAGAGGCTCATTTAGTGTCTGGCGAAGAGCTAACTATCTCGGTCAATAAAAAAGGCGGTGTTATTCTAACGCCTGTTAAAAATTTGCAGGCAGGTTGGGTAGAAAAATTTAATGCTATTGCCGATGCCAAACAGGATATATCACTTATCGATCTGCCAAATGAATTCGATGAAGAAGAATGGACATGGTGACGATCAAGCGGTTTGATATTTGTTTGGTTAATCTGGATCCAACGACTGGTTCTGAAATGAAAAAAACGCGCCCCGTTGTTATTGTATCGCCAGACTCAATGAATCTTAGTCGTTTAAAAACGGTCATTGTCGCGCCAATGACCAGCACTGTACGCGACGACTTTCCCACGCGAGTACTCATCTGCTTTAATAACAAACAAGGGCAGGTTGCGTTGGATCAATTACGATCAATTGACCGCGAAAGGATCATTAAAGTGTTAGGCCGTGTTGATGAGCCTGCAGAAAATAATATTTTAAACTTGTTGAGCATCATGTTTCATCGGTAGCTCCTAATCACACCGGTGTGATGCAAGAAAATTATATTTTAATCCATAGTAAGGAAACTTTAAATAATTGAGCTATATTTGATACAAGGGGTAAGAATAATAAGCCGTATAAGGAAATACCATGAAGATTACCTTGCTATTGATTTTAGCGGCCACGTTGACATGTTTCTCCCTTTTGCCGCGAGAGCTCGTACAAAAAAAACAAAGCATTCGCTATGACAGTAACTTAATGAAAGACGTCACGTCGATTGTAACCACCGGCCATCCGTTGTCTAACGCCTCACCCAAGCCATTTCATGAGATAGAGGGAATGCTACGTCAGGATGAATACGCATTACAGGCGCCTGTTATTAATAAAATATTAACAACGTTAAATTGTGCCAATGAATACCATGTTGATAACAATCATATTTTAGTGATTATAGATTATTCCCTTCCCTCCAGTGAGAAGCGGTTATGGGTGTTTGATTTAATAGAAAAGAAATTATTATTTCATACCTATGTATCACACGGCATTCGATCCGGCGCTTTGTTGTCAAATTATTTTTCAAATAAATACAATAGCAAATCCAGTAGCATCGGCGTGTATAAAACGGAGCAAGTTTATCGTGGTCGACATGGGTTATCCTTGAAATTACTCGGTTTAGACCGGGGGTTTAATGATAATGCGGCGAACCGAGCGGTGGTCATGCACGGTGGATGGTATGTTGATGAAAATTTCATAAAAAAATATGGTCGAGCAGGCCGTAGCTGGGGGTGCCCGGCCGTTCCTGACAATTTAAGTGAACCCATTATTAATACCATAAAAGACAACGCGCTATTCGTGGTTTATTACCCCAGCGATGATTGGTTTGCAAAATCGAAATTCCTAAATTGCAATCGGGTAGTTCCTGCAGACAACGTAGCTAAAATTGAAACCGAAAACTCGCCTACTGGTGCGGATGAATTGCGAGCGGATGTTCTTTTCGCCAATATGAGTAAACATAGCAAAATTGATGACACACCGATTGTGGCCATGAATGCAGATAATTATGAGCGTATATTTCACGCAAAGGCGCCGCTAGAGCGCATGCTGCGGCGCCAAATTAATAATGTTGAA
>CANJFK010000209.1 GCA_947473535.1 Legionellaceae bacterium
AAACCGATGGAATTGCGGCTAATTTCACTAGCGCCTATATTACTCGTCATCACTAAAATAACATGGCGGAAATCAGCTTGCCGACCATTCGTATCCGTTAACGTGCCATGATCCATGATTTGCAACAGCAGATTGAAAACATCTGGATGTGCTTTTTCAATCTCGTCCAGCAACAAAACTGAATGAGGATTTTTCGTTACCGCTTCCGTAAGCAATCCACCTTGATCGTATCCGACGTACCCCGGTGGTGCGCCAATTAAGCGCGAAACGGTATGCTTTTCCATGTATTCTGACATATCAAAGCGTAATAATTCGATGCCAAGTACATGAGCAAGCTGCCGGGTGACTTCCGTTTTACCTACCCCCGTTGGGCCAGTAAACAAAAAGCAACCCACTGGTTTTTCCGGCTCACGTAAACCTGATCTCGACAATTTAATCGCCGAAGACAAGGCAGTTATTGCTTCATCCTGTCCATAGACAAGTAATTTCAGATCTCGCTCAAGATTACGCATGGTATCTCGATCACGTGCAGACACTTTTTTAACTGGTATTCTCGCAATTTTAGCGACCACGTTCTCAATTTCCGTCACGGAAATAATTTTTCTTCGCTTGTTGGCCGTCAACAGATTTTGATATGCACCCGCTTCGTCGACCACATCAATTGCTTTATCCGGTAAAAATCGATCATTAATGTACTTGGCAGACAATTCTGCAGCCGCCCTTAAGGATGGAATTGAGAATTTAACACCATGATGCTCTTCCAGACGCCCTCTCAACCCTTTAAGAATTTCAAATGTTTCATCAATGCTGGGTTCTGAAATATCGATTTTCTGAAACCGTCTCGCCAATGCCCGGTCTTTTTCGAAAATACCACGATATTCCTGGTAAGTTGTCGATCCGATGCATTTTAATTCGCCATTTGCCAACAACGGCTTGATCAGATTCGACGCATCCATCACGCCTCCGGACGCAGCGCCTGCCCCAATAATGGTGTGAATTTCATCAATAAACAAAATGCCACCATCTTGCTCGCTCAGCTGCTTTAAAACCGCTTTCAAGCGTTTTTCAAAATCGCCTCGATATTTTGTGCCTGCCAGCAACGCGCCCAAATCAAGTGAGTACACAACACAATTACTGATGGCTTCTGGCACTTCACGGTCAACGATGCGTCGCGCCAACCCTTCAGCAATCGCCGTTTTTCCAACACCCGCTTCACCCACTAGTAGTGGGTTGTTTTTACGACGACGGCATAAAACCTGAATGGTCCGTTGAATTTCTTCATGCCGCCCAATCAGTGGATCAATTTTGCCCTGCCGTGCTCGTTTGTTAAGGTTCATGCAATAACTTTCCAACGGCGATTCGTTGCTATCAGCTGACATCATGTCATCATCCATGGATGAATTCATGTTGTCATTCAAGTTATTGCTTTGATATTTCGATACGCCATGAGAGATATAATTGATCACGTCAAGGCGGGTAATATTTTCACGACGCAAGAAATATACAGCCTGACTTTCTTGCTCACTGAAAATAGCCGCCAGTACATTTGCACCGCTGACCTCTGTCTTTCCAGCTGATTGCACGTGAAAAACGGCACGTTGCAAAACACGTTGAAAACCAAGGGTAGGTTGCGTTTCTCGATCAAACTCACCATCCGGTATAATGGGTGTCGTTTCATCGATAAACTCTTCGAGATCATGCCGTAATGAATCAATATTCGCTTCGCAAGCTTGTAACACATTACCTGCAGCAGGGTTATCAAGTAGCGACAACAGCAAATGCTCAACCGTCATAAATTCATGACGTTTTTCTTTTGCCTCTTTAAATGCTAGGTTCAAGGTAAATTCTAGTTCTTTATTTAACATGATCGTTGCTCCTCTCCGGCCACCACCTTTTACTCGGGCTCCATGCTGCAGAGTAAAGGATGTTGGTTAACCCTGGCATAATCATTAACCAGGACAACTTTGGTTTCTGCAATGTCACGTGTGTATATTCCACACACACCACGTCCCTGAAAATGAACCTGAAGCATCACCTGAGTTGCAACGTCTCCATTCATATAGAAAAAACGCTTCAGTACCTCTACAACAAATTCCATCGGCGTATAGTCATCATTGAGCAAGACAACTTTATATTTTTTCGGCCGCTGCAGTGCTGGCAACGCTTGTATTTCAGCTTTCTTATGCTCAACCGTTTCCTTTACAACGTCCCTACTCATGAAGCAATCCCTATACTTAATTTTATAGACTTATATCGTGAATTTGGCCAGTAAAAACAAATATATAATTCAATGGCATTGCCTTAAGGGCGTAAGTTTTTGAAAAATAGAGGCTAGCCTTGTTCATCGTTTCGGCCACATCATATGAGCATCCGAGCCGCGACCGTCAGGGAGTGTTCACAAAGCTGGCCCCATGAACACTCCCTGACGGTCGCGGCTCGGATATCAGTGGTTGAAACGATGAACAAGGCCAAAAGATTACATATGTTTAATCATCGCTTCTGCAAAGCCCGAGCAGCTCACGCAGGTTGCATCGTCCATTAAACGTGCAAAGTCGTAAGTTACCGCTTTAGCCTCAATCGCGCCTTCCATCCCTTTGATAATATAATCAGCTGCCTCAATCCAGCCCATATGACGCAACATCATCTCGGCAGATAAAATTAATGAACCAGGGTTTACTTTATCTTGCCCTGCGTATTTTGGTGCCGTACCATGTGTTGCTTCAAAAACAGCAACATCATCGCCTATATTTGCACCAGGAGCAATTCCAATGCCGCCCACTTGGGCCGCCAGCGCATCAGAAATATAATCACCATTCAAATTCAAGGTTGCTATTACGCTATATTCTTCTGGTCTTAACAAAATTTGTTGCAAAAACGCATCGGCAATCACATCTTTGACAATAATCGGTTTGCCAGTTACAGGATGAGCAAACTGCATCCAGGGTCCACCTTGATATTCTTTGGCACCAAATTGATCACGGGCAACGGCATATCCCCAATCTTTAAATGCACCCTCCGTGAACTTCATAATATTACCTTTATGAACTAATGTAACAGAGTCGCGGTGATTATCAATCGCATATTGAATAGCTGCTTTTACCAAGCGCGTAGTGCCTTCTTTTGACACGGGTTTAATGCCAATACCACAATGTTCTGGAAAACGAATTTTTTTCACACCCATCTCTTGTCGCAAAAATTGAATTACTTTTTTTGCTTCTACAGAGTCAGCTTGCCATTCGATTCCCGCGTAGATGTCCTCGGAATTTTCACGAAAAATAACCATGTTCGTTTTCCATGGCTCTTTGACCGGACTCGGCGATCCAGTAAAATAGCGAATAGGACGTAAGCAGGTATAAAGATCTAACTCCTGACGAATAGCTACATTCAATGATCGAATACCGCCACCCACTGGCGTTGTTAAAGGGCCTTTAATCGAAACAACAAACTGTTTGACGGCCGCCAACGTTTCTTTGGGTAACCATTGATCACCACCATAAACATGCACCGCTTTTTCGCCTGCATAAACTTCCATCCAAGCGATTTTCTTTGTTGTTCCATAGGCTTTTTTTACTGCGGCATCCACGACTCGCTTCATCGCAGGCGTCACATCAACACCAATACCATCTCCCTCAATAAAAGGGATAATGGGGCAGTCAGGAATATTCAGTTTTAAATCAGCAGTTACTGTGATGGCTTCGCCCTGCGAAGGTATTTGAATTTTTTCGAACGTCATAGACTACTCCGTCTGTTAAGAAGGCATCATCATAACATGCTAGCCGCGCTGGCTGAAGAATTAAAATAATTTCCATTTATCTCACATTTCGCAGCATGCTTAATAGAAATTTAGATTATTTGATTGGGCAAACAATGATC
>CANJFK010000210.1 GCA_947473535.1 Legionellaceae bacterium
ATTCGGTAATCCATCATGCTTGGAATCGGTTGCTCATTCAACTGATCAAGTAAATCAGAACGAATAATCACGATGGTTAATCCTGCCGGGGCAATGTTTTTCTGAGCACCCGCGAAAATCAACCCAAAATCAGAAATAGTCAAGGGTTCACTCAATAAGCAAGAGGTCATATCAGCAACCAGAGGCACCTCGCCTGTTTTTGGTGTTTTTGCAAAACGTACGCCATTGACTGTTTCATTTGGTGTGTAATAGACATAGGCTGTGTTTTCGTGCAGTTCTCGGTCATCCCCGCAGAGGCGGGGATCGGGTGTCGTTGTAAAACCATTACCCTCTGAACTCGCAATACAATAAGCAGGTTTTAATTTACACGCTTCATCAAACGCAAGTTTAGACCAAATCCCCGATATCAAATAACCGGCTTGCTTTCCCTTCCCAACAATATTCATGGGAACCATCGCAAACTGAGTGCGGGCCGCCGCCCCCAAAAACAACACGTGATAATGGTCTGGAATAACCAGCAAGTCACGCAAATCCGCTTCGGCCTCATCCATTAACGACATGAACGCAGGGGTGCGATGCCCTACTTCGAGAATAGACACACCCAACCCTTGCCAATTCAACAACTCAGCTTGCGCGTCCAACAATATCGCTTCGGGTAAGGTGGCGGGCCCTGCGCCAAAATTATACAGCCTCGTTTTCATCATCCTCATTCCTTGGCATTTCATCATCTTGAATATCTTCAATACGCTGCATACCAACCACATGCTCACCCGTGCTCACGTTAATCAATCGCACACCCTGCGTATTACGGCCAATAATGGACAATTCCCCGACTTTAAACCGCACCAACGTACCTTGATCCGTAATCAACATCGCTTCATCATTATCGGTCACTTGCAATGCACGAACAACTTTACCGTTTCGTTCCGTCACTTGGATGGAAATCACACCTTGACCACCACGGCCTGTCACACGATACTCTTCAACGTCGGTGCGCTTGCCATAACCAAATTCAGTGGCTGTTAAAATGGTACCACCAGGATGTGCCACTACCAGCGATATAACGGATTGGTCTTCGCTCAAACGAATGCCACGCACGCCGCGCGCAGTTCGGCCCATAGGCCGCACTAAATTTTCATCAAAACGAATCACTTTGCCTGCATCGGAGAACAGCATAATATCTTTGCTGCCGTCCGTAATATCAACACCCACTAAGCGATCATTCTCATCCAAATCAACGGCAATGATACCGCTCGTGCGTGGACGACTAAAGGCAGTCAATGGTACTTTCTTTACCGTTCCCAGTTTGGTTGCCATAAAGACAAAATAGTTATCCAGATACTCTCGAACAGGCAACATCGCATTAATGGCTTCATTTTCTGCCAACGGTAAAATATTAATGATAGGTTTGCCACGCGAAATTCGACTCGCGAGTGGTAATTCATAAGCCTTTAACCAATATAATTTACCATGGTTAGAAAAACACAACAGCGTATCATGCGTGCTCGCAATCACCAGTCGCTCAACGAAATCCTCTTCTTTAACATGCGTTGCTGATTTTCCTTTGCCGCCACGGCGTTGCGCTTGATAAGCAGAAATCGGTTGATATTTCACATAACCCTGATGAGACAACGTCACGACCACGTCCTCCTCAGTAATAAGATCGGCAATGGTTAAGTCTTCTTGGGATGCCATAATTTCTGTACGGCGCACGTCACCAAACTGTGTTTTCATCTCTAGCAATTCACCACGAATGACATCCAGCAGGCGCGTAGGTGATGAAAGTATATCCAGTAGATCGTTAATAACTAATAATAATTGCTCAAACTCACCCAAGATTTTATCTTGTTCAAGCGCCGTTAAACGATGAAGTCGCAATTCAAGAATAGCTTGCGCTTGAAGCGGTGACAACCGATAGCCATCTTCCGCCAATCCAAAATTTGCAGGCATATCGTCTGGTCGGCAGGCATCACTTCCAACTTTATCCAACATCGCTTTCACGAGGCCAGCTTGCCATACACGTGACAGTAAAGCGTCTTTTGCATCTTGCGGCGTTGATGATTTTTTAATTAAACTGATCATTTCATCAATATTGGCCAACGCAATACCTAAGCCTTCTAACAAGTGAGCGCGATTACGTGCTTTTTTCAATTCAAAAATACATCGGCGAGTCACAACTTCACGACGGTGCTTGATAAAGTATTCTAAAATTTGTTTTAAATTAAGTGTTCTCGGTTGACCATCAACCAAAGCAACCATATTGATACCAAACACATTTTGCATTTGGGTGTGAGCGTACAAATTATTCAACATCACTTCAGGCATTTCACCGCGCTTTAGTTCAACAACAACGCGCATACCTTGCCTGTCCGATTCGTCACGCAACCCTGACACGCCTTCCAATTTCTTTTCACGGACGAGTTCTGCAATGCGTTCAACAAGGCGAGCTTTATTCACTTGATAAGGCAGCTCATTAACAATGATGGCTTGACGACCGGTTTGTTTATCTGTTTCAACTTCCGTTCTGGCGCGAATTGAAATACGGCCACGCCCTGTTCGATAGGCTTGAATAATACCTGCACGCCCGTTGATAATGGCTGCTGTGGGGAAGTCAGGACCGGGCACAATCAACATCAAATCATCAATGGTCATCTCTGGCGCATCAACTAAGGCAAGGCACGCATCAATAATTTCAGTCAGGTTGTGAGGCGGGATATTCGTGGCCATGCCCACCGCAATACCAGACGAGCCATTCACTAATAAATTAGGTATTCGAGCAGGCATCACGACGGGCGCAAATTCAGTTCCATCGTAGTTTGGACTAAAATCAACCGTTTCTTTTTCTAAATCAGCTAATAAAGCATGTGCAAGTTTCGACATTCTGATTTCGGTATAACGCATGGCGGCTGGCGAATCCCCATCCACCGAACCAAAGTTACCCTGACCATCAACCAACATATAACGCATGGAAAAATTTTGTGCCATACGTACGATCGTATCATACACCGCCGTATCACCATGAGGATGGTATTTACCAATCACGTCACCGACCACACGCGCAGATTTTTTATAGGGCTTATTCCAATCATTACCTAATTCACTCATCGCAAACAGCACGCGGCGATGGACTGGTTTTAAACCATCACGCACATCCGGCAATGCACGGCCAACAATGACGCTCATCGCATAATCAAGGTAGGATTGCTTTAACTCGTCTTCAATATTGACTGGTATAACTTCTTTGGCTGAATAGACCATGGTTGGGACGTGTCCTTATGCAATAATCGGTGCATAAGGATACCACATAGGCGAATTTAATTGAATCGATCAGTTAGCTAGTTCTATACCCATTTTACCAACGTTATGGGGAAAACCATTTATTTTAAGAAAATCTGCAATATCGCTCTGTTTTCCAGGCTTATGCAGGTATTGAACATTCAGCTCGTCCAAGTTGGGTAATTGTGTTGCTAATAAGGATGTGTGCAAGGCGATGCTCAGAGGATCCGTTTCATCCGCCATCCACTCGCTTTGTCTTATCGCTTTGATTAATTCAATGCCTGTCATCTGTGGCATCTCTTCATCGGTAATGACCGAGACCACAGGACAATTTTTAACGACATCGAAAGCAAAACGGCCATTTGCAGCACAAACAATCCCCCAACGTCCTATTACCTCAGTCGCAATACCAACATCCTGCCAATTTTTTCCCACCGTAGCCTTACTGAAATGCTCAGACCTATGCTCAGGTCTTTGTTCTGGTTCTGGAAATATAATGAAAGACATCAAATTCAACACCAATTTCACAATAGTAGGCGAGTCATCCACGATGAGAATAATACCATCTAATGTCTCCATAC
>CANJFK010000211.1 GCA_947473535.1 Legionellaceae bacterium
AATGAGTCTATTGCGATTGCGCGCTCACGTGACAAGTTTCGTTCGTTACAACTGCTGGCACGAAAAGGGATCCCTATGCCATTAACGGGATTCGCTCAATCACCGGATAGTACGGAGGATTTAATTCGTATGGTGGGTGGGGCACCGGTAGTGATTAAATTGTTGGAAGGGACTCAGGGAAAGGGGGTTATTTTAGCGGATAGCCATCAGTCTGCGATTAGTATTATTAATGCATTCAAAGAAATGCATGCCAATATTTTAGTTCAAGAATATATTCAAGAGTCACGGGGTAGCGATATTCGTTGCTTCGTCATTGGTGATAAAGTGGTTGCTGCAATAAAGCGTCAGGCAAAGGAAGGTGAGTTTCGTGCGAACGTGCACCAGGGCGGTAGGGCGCTTAAAGTCAAACTGTCGTCACAGGAGCGTACAATTGCTATCGCTGCTGCAAAAACGATGGGTTTAAAAGTGGCGGGTGTGGATTTGGTTCGTTCTAGTCATGGACCGTTGGTGTTAGAGATTAACTCATCGCCAGGTTTAGAGGGTATTGAACAAACGACACAAATCAACATTGCCGGAAAAATCATTCAATACCTAGAAAAGCACGCAAAACCGACAAGCATGAATAAACGGTTTCAGGGCTAAAGGTTTCCCCCTTTGAAAAAGGGAGGTGATGAACAAGGCCTAAAAAATACATTGTCGTAGCCTGGGTGCAGGCAACGCCGTAACCCGGGATTCAATGCGTCGAACCTCCCGGATTACACTGCGTTTTATCCAGGCTACGTGGCTGGTTTAACGCTATTGAATCTCGGGCCTAATGCCGTTCCTCACCACTCTTCCCCAGCAACCAATCGGCACTAACTTCCAGTTCTTCCGCCAGCAAGTTGAGTAGTGGCGCGTCTGGCAGCGTATTTCCACTCAATATCGCCTCTGCTTTATAGCGCGGTGCCTTAATGAGTTTGGCAAATACTTCGATCCGCTCATCCGTGCGCTGGGGTACACCAATCTCGTCTAACTCTTTATTGAGCCGCTCTGAAAATTGTTTATTGCCCATCACTATCTCCCTGGCTTTATGTTGTTTAAATATGTTCTATTTGATTTGGTATAGCACAAAAATTGTAAATTGCAATGTGCGTTTAATGTTTAGATGTAACTGCTCATATGTCATCCCGAGTACCGCGAGGGATCGCCTGGCGTTGGCACAGTGCCACATTCGGAGATCCCTCGCGGTACTCGGGATGACGTACGGAGTGAGCCGTTACGTTTAGATTATGTTTCCATGATGGTTGTGGGCTGAGTTGAGTAAGTCATTAAAAAGTACATCCGTGGCGTTGTTCCCATCCAGTGACAATAACAAGTCTTTTTCGTCGTGAGTTAATGGAATGGCTTGCGGTAGTTCGTGTCCTACTAAAAGACGCTTTAACTCCGTGGCGCCTTCAGGTGTTTTCCAAAAGTGGATTCGATTGCGTTTCATGGAACATACCTGCTGAATGATTTCTAGTAATTTGTCTTGTGATTCAGATGGGTTCAAACAATCATTTGTCTGATTGTTTTTGATCCATTGCCGGATATTTTCAAGCATGGTCAATTTGGAACTTGGTCTATTGTCTGTTCGAATAGTAATGTTAAGTATAATACTATCTAAAATTTCAATGATCCGTTTAGCAAAAGGCATTTGGCTTTTGTCCTGTGCCCTTTCGTCTGCTGCCTGGAGTGCTCGTTGGGCGTGCTGATATAGATGTAAGCTGTTGGTTGTAGGGACGTTATCGTTTCTGGGGATGTTTAACGCTTTAATTAACGCAGGCTCATCCTCACTATCCAATGCGGTGCAAATTGAAAATACTTTTAACAGCTTTGTGGCGTCAGACGGATCATTTAATAATTTTGTATTAATATATTGATTTAGGCTAATCGAAACGGGTTGATATAAACCACAAAAATAGGACTTTGGTGGCGTGGGCTCATTGAAAATTGTCTCGAAAGGTTCGGGGTGTGGTTGGTTCATGCGCCACTTAAGTGCATCTAATATTGTTTTTTGATCTTCATCATCAAGTAATGCGGCATTAAACACCTCGGGAGCGGTGTTTGCTAATTGCTTCAGTACTAACCACTGTATCCGCAATCCTATATTAGTTCCTGTATCAATAAGTTCCAGAAGTTCCATGACTTCTGTCGGTTCAGTTTCTAGACATGCTAAATAACGGATTAATAAGTCACTTGGCTTGTCGTTATTGAATAAAATCGCCTCTGAATCCTCCTCCTTTAGACAGCTCGCTAGTATTAATGGCAGGACATTAGGGTAGCTCTCCGTTACAGCGTCTATTAACGATTGATTATATCGGATAACGAACTGCTCTTGATACGCTTGATCTGCGAATAATTTTACCAGGCTCTTTAATAGTGATGCCCTTTTTAGATACCAGAATGAATCGTCTCCTCTCGCTTTGTTTAATGCATCAAGCAATAGTAATGGTGCCATCTTGCGCAAAGACGCTGGTTTATTGCGGAGGGACAACACCAGATCAATTTCTTTGCCTGGTAGTGCTTGGATGAATACGGCTTTTGTTGTTGCTTCAATTCGTTCAGCAACAGGTGCGAATTGCTCTTCAGTCAGTTTGATTTGGAACGATGCGCCGTTATCTTGTTGAGTGATGTTTGTTTTTAATTTTTCGTACAGCTTATTTGGCAATGAGAGTTGAATCCATGTCAAATAGCGTTCAGCCATCGCTTGTTCTTGGAAAATTAAGACAACCTTACCCGCTGAATAATGTATGTCGACCGGATTTTGGTCGGGATCTTCTGGTAATAAATCCTTATAATCATACCCACATATGTCGCGAGAATACTTCGTGATATCGTTCCATTTTAATTCAAACTCCTTTCCATCATAAAGGGCGGTCTTACCCACCTGTTTGTGAAAAAAAGTTACGATATGTTTAAAATAAGTTAAATCATCAAGCTGGTCATACTTACTGTCTCTTAATTTTTCTTGATCGGTCCAGCAATCTCGAAATAAGGTTTCCAGTTTTGGTTTATCCATTAAACCTTGAATGAACGAGAGAGCGAAAACAACGCGAGCCTCCATGCAGCCAATGGGAGAGTCATCAACACTATCGATCAAACCTTCGGTGTTTTTATCGTCGCCAGTGACTAAATCAATGCCATTTTCAATACTCGCAATGATCGTTGCATAATCCCTAACAGCTGCTGCGCCGGTTGCATAGCCTAACACATGAAATGACATGTCATTATGAGATCGGAGGACTTGCTTCCCTTTGTCATCGTAGTGTGTATAAATTGAATTATCCGTTGTTTTATTATTAACGGCATACTCTATCCATGCGGCGTTTAATTTAATGAACGCTAACGTTTCTAGAACTCTTATGGTGATGCCAAGTTTTGGTGCATACGGAAACTTTTTCTTGATATGCCGCACAAACGCCATTATTTTTTCTACTGAAGGATCATGCAAATTTAAGTTCTTCGCAGGTGCAGGCATGGTATTCATCTCCCGGATAAGATGCGCTATTATAGCACATCTTATGATAAATTGTATTAATATCGAGCTAAAAATTACGATAAAATCTTAAAAATGGTTCGTTGCATGTTATTCATTTCGGAGAGGTGCGCTTCATGAGTCATTTTTATGCTACAACAGTCACTTAAAATGTGAACGATTTGGTGCGTACGCCTGTTGAAATAATCCCTGCGTATCCGGTTGCGGTACAATGATGCTTGAGCTATAGTATTCTGCTTGCAAAGGATACACTGAAAATGCAAATTGAATCTGAACAACATCCACAACAAAATGCACTCCCTGAATATCCGGTAACCCTATTGGATTTTCAACGT
>CANJFK010000212.1 GCA_947473535.1 Legionellaceae bacterium
GATTGTTATAGGGCATTTTTGCATCATTATTAGACATGGTTTTCATTTTCGATCCTTTCATATGATTGATGAGCAATGCAATAAATGAACCGTAATGTCGTTTATTTTTTGTTGAACAAGGACAAAGGTTATTGACGTCATAGCAAATGACTGTATTTTTGCTTGTTAGTTTTTGTAATGGAAATAGAGATGGAAATTGAGGATCGCCCCCGACTCGATTCTAAGTGCGAGGCAATGTTACTCCTTTTTGGCCTTGATATTTGCCGCCACGATCGCGATAAGATACCGAACAAACTTCATCGGCGGCTAAGAAGATCATTTGAGCTACGCCCTCATTAGCATAAATTTTAGCGGGTAGGGTGGTTGTATTTGAAAATTCCAAGGTCACGTGCCCTTCCCACTCAGGTTCTAATGGTGTCACATTGACAATAATGCCGCAGCGGGCGTAGGTTGATTTACCAAGACAAATAGTCAGAACCTCTCGCGGGATACGAAAATACTCTACTGTGCGAGCCAGTGCGAACGAATTAGGGGGAATGATGCAAACATCCGCCTGTACATCAACAAAACTACTCTCATCGAATGCTTTTGGATCAACAATGGCTGAATTTATATTGGTGAAAATTTTAAATTCGTTCGAACAACGTACATCATAACCATAGCTTGAAACGCCGTAGGAAATAATCTTCCCTGTCTGATTTTCACGGACCTGTCCAGATTGAAACGGTGAAATCATACCGTGTTCCAATGCCATTTTTTCTATCCATCGATCTGACTTAATTGACATAATATACCTCTTGGGATCGCGCAAGAATGGGACGTTAACTCGGGCGCGATCTTTGTTTCAAAAAATAATCCCCATCATAAAGCATGTGGAAAGGAAAGACGAGCTAGAAATACACGCCAATTTGTGCCAATAGCGTGTCCGCGGCACCACCAGTACCTACCGTATTGGCATTTATGAAACCAGGCGCTGATGCTCCGTTTGCAAATTGATTTTTATTGAAATCAATGTCATGTCGATATTCTAAACTTTCAACCGTATCTTTCCAGATTGAAATGTTAAATACCCCACTTAGACGGTGTTCAGGTAAGTTCAAAGCGAGTGTGTCTTTGGACCATTGATAGCCAAATGAAAGTGATGATGGTCGTTTAAATGCCATAAATGTAACGCTTCCTTCCAATTGTACCGCTTGTGGCAGAGCGCCCACGCCATTAAAACTTAAATCTTGAACACGATATCGACTCGTTGCCCCGACCCATTCAGCCGTTAAGTTATACCGATCAAAACTCGTACTGCCATGTACGCCAACACCAGGTATTTTATGCACCGCTTCAGAACCATTTACCGGTGCAGCAAACCCACCGAAGGTTGTCCCTGGTGTGGAGCCAGAAAACTGCATGCCTACCGAATCATTCAGTGAGCTAATGAAGCTCGCACCTATTTCGCTTGTTCCATCAAACACATCAAAAATATAACCCAGATTCACGCCCCCCGCCGCTGAATTACCAAGTGTTGTATCGCTTCTAAACCCATAAAGTGCTGCAAAGGGTCCACTTTCTTTCTGTGATTTATAACCCAATATAACAGGGCGTGTTTTTGTGCGTGTTAAACGCATCGTTAACGGTGCGCTCACCATCGACGTTGAATAGCGACCAAACGGTGCGAATAATTGTCCTGCAGTAAGGTAGAAGGGCGATTCGTCCAAATCGCCAATATTGACAAATCCCATATTTAAAGCAAGAGCCGAGTTTGCGACGCGCTGCCCGCCGACGGAAGGCGGTGATGCATCATATGCTAGTGACATATAGGCTTCTATTTTATCATTGAGGAGAGCTGCTACATCTAATTCATTAGACCCTAGCGTCCAGTCACCTTTTGATTGACCCATATAAGGCTGGCCTAATATGCCAATGGGTTCGGCTTTACCACTTAAAGCAATGATTGGCATATTTGGCACAGGATAGCCGATTTTTTCGTAAGCTCGGTACAAACTACGGCGTTGCTGCATCAGTCTAATATCCCGGTTAATACTGGAAATGTTAACAATATAGTCTGAGCCATCAAACGCAGGACGACTTCCTAAGTAGGGAGAGGTTACAACGGGGGTTCCAGCAATATAGGTTAGAACATGATTGTCTGCGACTAATGCCGTTGGGTAAAACTCGAGCGATTCCGGATCCGCATCAGGGGCATTGACCGTTACCGAGCTGGTATGAAAAGGAGCTAGGGCAAGGTGTTTTTTCGCCTTTGGTGACATTTTTTTGCCCCCACTGGGGACTCTTGATTTTATCGGTTTTATCGATTTAGGTGGTACCGATTGTTTCACGAGTTGCGTTTGTAAACGATTCAGCTGTGCTTGCAATTCTTGTGTTTGTTTTTGTAATTGTTGAATTTCATTTTGTAATTCCGCATTACTTGCCGCGGCAACCATTGGGAACAAACAGATCGACATGATCAGAATAAGGGCGTTATGTTTCATGCAGCAAACCTCCTGGCTATTTTTTTTACTTTTGGCCGGATTATACAGTGCAGGGTTTAACCTGACCATACTTTGCATGATCATATTTAGTAAATATACTTTTCTTGCCTCGTAAATATTTCTAAGCGGTAGGGTTGGTTGTTTCGAAGATGTGCAATCGAGAGCAAATATTAGGGTAAAAAAAACCCATCACATGCGTGATGGGTTTTATAAATCACATGGCTAGCATGGATTAAGCAACGTTTCCAAGCCATTTCAGACCAATGAAAGGACCTTGCAGGCCGAAGTCATTGTCAGAAGCGCCAAGGATAGAGCCAGCATTTTGATGAACGTTGAAGTAGTTAACCCACATCCAACCAGCATCTAATGTTAGATCGCCTTGAGCCATTGCGTAGGTGTATGTTGCACCTAGTTTTGCGTCAAGTACAGGAACGATTGCAGTTTTAGAGCCGCCAATTGCAACGGAGTTACCCAAAGAATCAGTGTAGTTCGAGCTAAATTTACTGCTTCCTGCAAGAATTGCAGCGGCAGCGTTCGCATAAAGACCAAGACCATTGCCCCAATCATAAGCCATATCAGCACCTAAACGAGGACCGAAGCCATTGTATGATGGGCTGAATGAAGCTGAATGGTCGTAAGCACCAGAAACAGGGATTATACCAGCAATTGAACCAGTAACTGTGTCAGAACCTGAGTTTGTTGATGAGTTTGTTATACGAGCATATTGTGCACCGCCATGGAAGCGAATGCTTTTGTTCTCGCCGAAATCAACATGTTGACCAACTTCTAGGTTAACAGCATCCCAATGAGGATCAACACTAACTGAGCCTGCGCCTGGAGTAAGTGCAAAAGAACCCAATGGACCGATATTTAATGGGAATGCAGCACCACCACCAACGAAGTTTCTGCTGCTTGAATTGCTCATATGATACCAATTCAGGTTCAAATCGTTACCAGTGTTGAAATGGTATGAACCTTCGATCATGAAGCCCCAATTGTATTGTGGGTTTCGGCCGAACTGACGACCTGCTGGACCACCTACAGTAGAAAGCGTTCTTTCTGTATGACCACCGCCACTTAATGTAGGTTGTAAATACAATGCTTTAGCGCCGAAATCCCAAGCAGTTGTTTCGCAAGGAACAGTAACATTAACAGCACTGCAAACAGGACCCATGGATCCAGCAAATACAGCACTGCTACCAAGAGCAAGAACAGCTACAGCTGTTTTTTTCAGATTTAACATACTTTATCTCCACTTTTTTATTATTAAACTTCCGTTTTTTTCGTAAAGCCACAACTTCGCATTTGACTCTGGTACGCTATCATCGCTCTAATCCGA
>CANJFK010000213.1 GCA_947473535.1 Legionellaceae bacterium
ATGAAATACAAGGGAATAAATCCTTTGGTCGCTGTGAGCATGGCCCTTCAAGGCAATATCGAATTATAGGATGATGCGCTAATCTGTTGATTTCGTTCATCCCTGTTATCCGCGTCCCTCTGCGAATAATAGGGGTGAGTAGTTACGTTTTGGGTAGAACATTAAAATTAAATTTGATTGCGGAAGGCATAGAGACTGAAGAGCAATTACAATTTCTTATCAACAATAAGTGCGCTGAAGGACAAGGATTTTATTTGAGTAAACCGTTGTCAACGGATGATATGACGGCGTTCTTGGACAAAGAAAATGGGTTATAAAAAGCCAAAAGGAATGGATGCTATGAGTGAATCCTCACCAACGGTCACGCTAACGTTGCTACATTGTCTGGTACAAAATGTACATGCGTGCATCAAGTTAAACCACATAATGAGAATATTACCTCTCCCCTTTCTAGAGGTGATTCCTGGATGCCCTGATTACCTTGCGGGTCTGATGAATTTGGCTGGCCATAGTATTCCTGTCATTGATTTAAGTATGCGTTTAGGTATGTATCGTCTCAAACCGTATGCTTTAGATATTCCTGTTTTACTTTGCTGTGAGGGTTCCCAGCAAGTGGGGATTCTCGTCGATGAAGTACTGGGTTTGATAGCTATGGACGAGTCGGCATTACAAATGCGTAATGAATTTGCAAAGGATGACTCGCCCTTTCTTGCTATTGTTCCTGTTGGTGCGGAGCTATCCTTATGTCTTAATTTAAGCCGCATCATTGCTTTTCGTTTCACGACAACTGAGAGTGACTTTACAGTTGATAAGCATTTACTTCATAAAGCTAAAAAACATCATGAATAAAAACAGAACAGAACCGCTTTCATCGTTGGAAAGCAGTATTGCATTTTACGAGCGTAATTTCATAAAACTCATTCGTCTCCGATTTGGTATTGTGATTCACCATCATCAAACGAACGAATTATATAAAACGATACTCGATGCATGCCAAATATTTCATTGCAGCGTGGACAATTACTTGCAAATGCTCACGGACTATCCTGATGACGATCCCTTGCTTAAACACCTGATAGCGGGTATCACCGTTAACGAAACCTATTTTTTTAGAGATAAACACCAAATGCAATTGTTGCAAGAAACCCTCTTGCCGCAATTGATACAATCAAAGCGAGTGAGGAAGGATCGCTCGTTGCGAATTTGGAGTGCCGGTTGTGCGACAGGTGAAGAAATCTATACGGTAGGCATGATGCTTGTCGAGCTATTGCCGGACATTTCAGCCTGGCGATTACAACTTTTAGGTACGGATTTGAATACTGGATCGCTACAAAAAGCCATGCAGGCACATTATACTGAGTGGTCAATGCGTTCTATTTCAAGTTATTTTAAGCAACAGTATTTTACCCACGAAAATAATAAATACACGCTTCTTGAAAAAATACGTGATGTCGTTGGTTTCTCCTACCTTAATATGAATGATGATACTTATCCATCGCTTGTTAATGGCACCAATGCCCAAGATTTAATTTTATGCCGAAACGTATTGATTTACTTTGATAATGCGCGCGCTGGCAGGCTGATGAAAAAATTGAACAATAGTTTGGTTCCCGGTGGATTACTGTTGTTAGGCGCATCTGATCCAATCCTGACTGTAGATACTGATCTGATATCTCATCATCGGTTTGGTACCTTATTTTCCCGACCAACACTTGATGGTACCCCGGCTTTACCAGTCCTTGCTGCCACGGAAAAAATAATAAAAAAATCGGTTCTGGTCAGTGTAACCGAGCCGCGCGCGTCAGCAAGCGTTTCACTCGCAGAAACGCTCCCTCACGGTCGCGGCTCAGTTACACCTACCGAAATGACTGGCGTTAAAAAATCAGTTGTGCTGCCGGATGCCAAAAAAATTCAGCAGTTATTAAATGAAAGTCGATGGCAAGAAGCTCTGGATGCCATTCATCTGGTTGAAACCAAAGGAAAAATAGACAGTGTTTTATTGAATTTGAAAGCGATGGCCTATGCTAATCTTGGACAACTAGAGCAATCATTACAGGCTTGCCTCGATAGTTTAAGTCTTGATATAACCAACAAATACACTTATTTCACGTATGCGTTAACCTTAACCGAACTTAATCGCTTAATCGAAGCAGAAGAGGCATTTCGCAAAACGTTATTTTTAGATCGCAATTTTGTTATGGGGCATTTTCAGCTTGGCTTGCTATTATTAAGAAAGAGAGAGTATGACATGGGTATGAAGAGTTTAACCAATGCCTTAGCCATTGCCAAAGGACAACAGCCTTCTGAACCCGTTTCAGGGTATCAAGGGTTGAATTATGGCCAACTTTCAGACCTATTCAAGCAGGAAATTGAACTGTATACCTATTCCAAGGGAGAATGAGCAATGCCACCCAAAGCGTCCAGCAGCAACGCAACACAAGCAATCCTATCAGCCGCAGACTTAATGCCAAAACAGAAAGAGGCAACACGCATTCTTCACGAGCGTGCTAACTACTTAGCTATCCATGAAACCGATACAAAAGAAAAAAAAGGTTTTATTTCGTATATTAAATTTCGATTAGGTGCAAATGAATCTTATGGCGTTCCTTATCATTACACGAAAGAAGTGATGCAGCATATGACACCCATTAAAGTCCCTTTTTTACCTGATTTTATTGCCGGCGTGATTAACCATCGCGGTGCATTACTCGCTGTATTTGATTTAAAAAAATTATTCCATATCCAATCGTCAGTGGTTAATCAGGCGTACGTTATTTTGATCACCAATCAACACATGACGGTCGGCATCTCGGCAGACAGTATCGATGGAAGTGATGCCTATGATCCAACGGCGCTGGATGCCGCACTACTATCTGAAGATATTATCAAGCCAGAGTATATTGTAGGTTTGCATCAAGGATTGACAGCCATCATTAATGTAGATGCGATTTTGTCCGATCCTCAACTGAAAAAATGAAATAATTTTCAAGGAGAGACGAATGAATCACGCTCGATTTTTTATGACGTTAGGCCTTCGGAGCCGGCTTATTTTAGGATTTGCTGCCGTTACTTTTATCTTGTTTCTAGCGGTCGTTCTTACCATTGATAAAATTAATAATACTAAAAATATTACTGAAGATATCATTCAAACACAGTTACCTATTTATGATGAACTGGTTGCTTTACATCGGGAAATATTCCTGGCCCAAGCTAGCGTGCGCGGATGGGTATTAACCCACGAGCCTAAATTCAAAACAGAATTTACGCAAAGTTGGGATAATATTGAAAAATCAATGCAAACGCTCGATGCGCTTACAAAAAAGTGGACGGATAATACCGATCTACAATATTGGCAAACGGTGAAAATATTATTATCTCAACTTAAAGAAGCACAAACAAAAACAGAAAAGGCCTTAACGATTAAAGAGGCTATTGTGATCTTAAGCACTGAAAATATACCCACTGCTAACAAAATGCTCGACTTGCTAGATGGTCCCGCCGCAATGGATGGCCACCGCTCGGGAGGTATTTTTGGTCGACAAGACAAGACGTTTCACGATGGCTCTAAAATTATTCTTGATGATATGGCGTCACTTGAAAGGACAGAATATGCTCTCCTGATCATTGGTATTCTGATGTCTTTGCTTATTACTAGCTACACAGTGCGATCTATTGTATCTCAGATAGTTCGTTTTAGAGCGCACACGAATCGAGTCGCAGCGGGTGATTTAACACAACGATTGATTATTAGCAGTCACGATGAGATGGGACAATTAGGCAATGATTTAAATTTAATGACGGATAGCTGGGTCTCTA
>CANJFK010000214.1 GCA_947473535.1 Legionellaceae bacterium
ACTGAGTTAACTCAAAACAAGACTGCACGTGAATTTAATGAGGAAAAAAAACAATTAGCAAACGCGCTGGACATGAAATTTGCAGACGTATTGAACAACCAAATCGCGAGATCATTCGTACTTATTGAAGATAGCATGCAAACAATTCATCGATGCCGTAAAACATATTTAGATGAAACAAACGACCTGTTCAAAATTCGGGCCAAAATTGGTTGGGTGTTTCTTGATTTCGGGTTGTTAATCGCAGCAACCGTATTGGGCCTTGCTTTCCCATCGCTGGGCGTCCCGATCCTGGCTCTTGCAATCGTATCACTTGGCTACGCCCTTATTGATTTCACCAAAAACACGCTTGATTTGTATTCGGAGGAGAATCATAAACAATTAGGTGAACGCGAACTGACAGAGGCCACCAGGCAAAAATTACATAAAAAACTTCAAAAGAAGCTAAATATCAATATCGACGAGCTACTTGATCTACAGATCGTGAGAGACCAGACATGGTCAACTGAAAAAAAATGGCTCGAACGGCTAAGCTACGCAACATGCGTCGTTGGAATCCTATTCGCCATCGGGGGCGCATGTGCTCTGTTGTTCCCGGTGGGTATCCCTTTCGGCGTTGTTATAATAGGCACTGTGCTTAGCATGTCAATTCCCACAATAGGCGCGGGCATTTTCGCGATACAAGTAAATAGGCAAGAAGAGAAATTACAAGCAATAGCCGGTCAGGTTGATCTCGACCTAGAGCAGGATACCGATGACCTGGCCCTATTGTTTCATCCGGCACCACTCAATACAATAGATATACCCTCAATTGGACATGTAGATAACAGTCAAAGTACCACCGCATACCTCATCAAACAAGGCATCATGTCCGCAAGCCAGGGTAACCAAGATTTTAACGATCCATTCCTCGGCTCATCGCAAATAAAACCTGCAGCTACGCATAAAGAGGATGATCCGGATGATTTTCAACCCCATACCAAATGAATCAAGAACGGGTCAGTGGGGGATTATGCCTCTTAACCTATTTGATTTGATTGTCAATCGACCCTAATGCTTCGCTAAAGCGAATTTTATCGCCGGCTTGCAAATGATGTTGCCATTGTACGCGTTGACCTTCGGCAAACAACAATATGACCGTCGAACCCAGCTTGAAATAACCCATTTCTGCCGTTTTTTTGAGCGTGGTTTTTACCGTCGCATCTTGTGAATAGGACGTTTGAGTCCGCTTGCGGCTGCGTTGAAGGTCACCTTGCCAGCTTGTGCCGATCTTCCCCACAATGGTCGCGCCTACTAAAACCATTGCCATCAGGCCAATGGATGTATCAAAAAATACGACCAATCGTTCGTTGCGAGCAAACAAGCGCGGGATGACTCGTGCTGTTGTTGGCTGCACGGAGAAAAGTTTGCCTGGCACATAAATCATCTGCTGTAGTATCCCATCCACGGGCATATGCACTCGGTGGTAATCTTGAGGAGACAAATATAACGTTGCAAAACATCCATGATTAAATTGGGCGCTGAGGGCCTCATCGCAAGCTAATAACTCATGGACGGAATAATCTCGTCCCTTTGCTTGCAACAATTTACCGGCCGTAATCTGGCCTATTTCACTAATATAACCATCAACGGGTGATATAATGTCCGCATTGGCTACGGGGCGGCATGCTGGTTTCAAATGCCGAATAAAAAAATCATTGAAGCAAGCATAATGTTCGGGATTTTCTTCCCGTGCTTCCTGCATATTAACGGCATATTTACGAATAAAACGCTTGATCAAATAATTTTTAATAGCCTGATGTTTGATATTGGCCATGAAACCAGCAAACGTAGTTAAGCCTTGTTTCGGTACTATATATTGAGGAAAGGTTTTTAAATAATCAGAAGGCATAAATATAGATGGGTAAAAATGAAGTGGACGAATCATACAGTGAAACACTGGGTCTTGCTATGGTCGCTGGGATCTAATTCATGTCAAGACAGCTTGACAACAGAAGCAATTACCTATCAATCTATACAACGCTAAATACTATCAAGGATGAGCAATGTCAGAACAATTGATCAAGGCTAACTTGAGGGAGCCTGCTTTTTTGCCTTATAAAAAATGCTGATCCTACGACGTTGGTTTATTGTTATCAGTTTACTACTTAATAGTGGTTGTAACCTATTAGGTCCAACTTATATTAAACCCCTGACGAAGGTGCCTGTAAATTGGTCTCATCAGAACAATATCAAACTCGATGAACGGATTAGTTTACCCGATCTGCGCTGGTGGCAACAATTTCATACCGCCGAATTAGATGATTTAATCCAAATAGCGTTACATCGTAATAATGACCTTAACATCGCCATGGCTAATTTAGACGCTGCGCGAGCGCAACTTCTACAAGTAAAATTAAATTGGTTACCAGGGCTGAATTTTCTAAGCGGCTACACACAAATGCCTTATTTTGGTAACCCGGGGCGATTTTATATTTTTTTCCCGCAATACGTGATTAATCTGTTTCAACAATACAAGAAACAAAAAAGTGCTGAAGCGATGGTTAAAGCCAGTTGTTACGCCAAAGACGCCGCCAGGCTCACCTTGATTGCTCAAGTTGCATCAGGTTTTTTTACTTTAATCGCGCAACAAGAAGCCATGAAAATTTATAAACGGTTATTACACCGTACGTCTCATTATTTATTGTTGAGCCAAAGCTAATACCGACATGGTTTAATTTCCCATGATCAATTGGATGAATTAGACAGTGAAATTAAACAAATCCAATCTCGACTTCAAATCACGCAACACAATATTGTGGTCAGCAAAAATGCGCTGCATTTCTTGTTGAATCATAATCCTGGCGTGATGAACATTAAAACATCCTTCCAACGCATCAATACCACTCATGTTATCCCAAGCAATTTACCCGTCACTGTTTTAAAGCATCGACCGGATGTGCGTGAGGCGGAATCTATTTTAAAAGCCGCTAATGCAGACGTTGGCGTTGCCACCACGAGCTTATTACCATCAATCTCGTTAGGCGCTTATTTGGGTCAAGGGTCATCGATAACGGGTCCTATTAGCTTAAGTGAAGGTTACTTAAATACCCCACTTCTCGATTTTCCTGTCATTGGCCAGATAAGAGTAAGCCGCGCTCGATACCATGCGTTGTGCCGAAAATACATTAATACGGTCAGGCAAGCGCTACGTGACGTTGAAAATGATTTATCTGCTTATACAACATATACCAACCAATTTAATAATAATAAGCGAGCCTTTACCCATGAAAAGCAACGCTGCCATTGGGTCGATATTCGTTACCAACGAGGAATTGATAATGACAGGAACCGAATACAGTGTCATATTAAGTTGGATCAATTTGAATTGATGCTCAATCAAAATAAATTAGAGAAAATGTTAACTATTGTTTCCCTGTATCAAGATCTAGCCGGTGGGTACCATGGCGTTTGAACAACAAAAATTAATTCGTACCATTCGGTTGGCTCTCACCTGCTTAATTCTTTTATTTATCCTCTGGTATTATCAATTGCCTGAGAGAATATGGTGTCTCATGACGATCTGGTTCGTGATGTTTGATTACACGACCATTGGTGGCGTCTATACAAAAAGTCTTTATCGTTTCGTAGGAACAACGGCAAGCGCCCTCTTTGGATTAATCACCATTTACTGTTGCGCCAATAATGTTCCCATGAGCATCATTGCCTTCCTATGCGCACTATTTATTTACGCTTATTTTTTTATGGACAATGAAAAATCGTATATTGCGGTCATTGGGTCGGTAACACTATCCATTGTCTTG
>CANJFK010000215.1 GCA_947473535.1 Legionellaceae bacterium
ACTGCTCTGAAATTATCAGCAAAAAGAAACATTAATCCAACAGCTAGTAATGGACCAATAACGGCACCCACCGTATCAAGAGCCTGACGTAAACCAAAAGCACTACCGCGCAGGTGAAAAGGTGCAATATCCGCAACCAATGCGTCTCTGGGAGCACCTCTTATACCTTTTCCTACTCTATCTAACAGACGTGCTGTTAGCACACCACCAGACGTTTGTGCTAAGGCAAATAATGGTTTTGTCAAAGCCCCCAATGTATAACCAAAAAGAGCCAGTGATTTTCTCTTGCCAAGATAATCGCTCAAAACACCTGAAAATATCTTGACAATGAGTGCCGTTGATTCACCCAGCCCTTCAATCATGCCAATGACAATCATGTTTGCGCTTAGTGCTGTAGCCATGAAAATAGGGAGCAGGCTATGGATTATTTCTGAAGAGATATCCATCATCATGCTCACAAAACCTAGCATCCAAATACTTAAAGGTATTTGACTCAAGATGCTGAGAGAATTTTTAGTTTTCATGATAGGCGCTTTTCATAGTGGGTGATGATAAATTGGTGAGCAATTTGAGAGATTAGCCCATGGCCATTGGTGTGATTGTTGTAAGGCTCGGTACACACCACCATGCGCTACAATTAGAACTGGGCATGGTAACTCAAGTGCTTGCTGAAAGCCGCGAATGACACGCGCGGTGAAATCCTCGACCTTTTCTGATCCTTCATAAAACGTACCTTCTAACCACTGTTTAAGAATAGTACCATCTTCAACGGGCAGTCCTTCACGAACGCCTAAGCAGCACTCTTTTAAGTCATCAATCACGATGATTGGCCGATCTAAGCTATCTGCAATAATTTGTGCAGTTTGTCGTGCACGTATAAGGGGACTCGTAGCAATATACTCAATAGGAATGTTTTTAAGCTCTAATGCAACTGACCGAGCTTGCTTAATACCCAACACATTCAAAGGAATATCTTGTGAGCCCATATGAATGCCGCGGCAATTCCAATCCGTTTCCCCATGCCTGATAAAGTAAAATGGTTTATGTGTGAGTGTCATTAGATATCCTCTCAGCTCAAACAGGATCAGCTAATGTCATTGGCATAGACAATAGCGTTGATAATAATCAGTATATACTTCTCGCTATCAAAATCGATATTTTGCCGTGAAAAGAGGGCTATGTCCTTTGAATGCAATTTAAAATATGTCTTTATTAAGACGCGTTTTCTCACCGATTGTTAGCTAATCAATGGGGCTGGCAGTTTTGACAAAAAACAGTTGTTCGCTGGCCTATGCGCATGGTTTCTAATGGTAAGTAACATCTTGTACAAGGCTGTCCCACTCTTCCGTAAACGTTGAGCTCTAGAAAAAAATAGCCAGGCTTCCCTTCACAATTCACAAAGTCTTTAAGTGTTGTGCCACCTGATTTGATGGCTTGTTGCAAGACAGCCTTGATTGTTTTTACCAGACAATTCATCTGCTCTTGAGATAGGGATTTCGACGGTGATGCAGGATGGATTTTGGCGAGAAATAAAGCTTCTGTTGCATAAATATTTCCGATGCCTACTACTGTTTTATTTTCCATGATGAGTGATTTGATGGGTGTCGTTCGTTTGCTTGCATGTTGCAATAAATAATGGCCAGAGAAGTGATGTTCAAGCGGCTCAACACCTAGCTTGGCGATTAAAGGGTGTAAGCTTACATCGTCTATCGTCCATAAAATGGCGCCAAAACGACGAGGATCCGTGTAACGCAGTATTATCTTGTTAGTAAATTCAATATCCACGTGGTCGTGTTTTTGCACTGGGGTATCGTGGTTCAGAATTCTTAAACTGCCGGACATTCCCAAATGTATAATAAGGGTTCCTGAACTTGTTTTAAATAAGAGGTATTTACCTCGCCGTTCAATGTGTGTAATTTCTTTGTCTTGTAATTGCAATTGAATATCGTGTGGTATAGGCCAGCGTAATTTATGCTGACGAACAACAATCGCTTTAATTCGTTGGTGTTGGATATGTGGTTGAACGCCACGTAAGGTTGTTTCAACTTCTGGTAATTCAGGCATAGCTAGTCTTTCACATTAATTCAGGTCGATATTCGAAATGCATCGTATCATAATGATGCCATTTTCCTCCCCAGATAAACCCATATTTTTCAAAAACAGGGATAATTTCCCATGGCACGTCATTACGATATACAAGTTCTGCATCTTCATTAATTGCTTGCCCCGCTTTTTCTAAGTCCTCTTGCCAGTAGTTTGATGCGGTTGTATTAATGTCGATGGTCATACCAAAACTGTGAAGGCTAAGTCTGTTGGTATTTGCAATGTTTCTCCAGTCGAAAGTTTCCCCTGGCGCCTGTAAAAATTTAAGATAGTCTGGATGGGCGGAAGCGAGCGCTTCGAGCTCATGAGAAATAGCTACAAATTTCTTGTCAACACCATTCACTGTCGTTACACGAAGCGGATAACTCATACCAAAAAATTTAGGCATCCAATAGATAACGACTAATTTTTCTTCAACTTCTTTTTTTGAATCACCATACATTTTTCGAAAAAATGGTTCATATCGGATACGACCAGGATCGTCAGAAGGATTAAATTTAGTAGGGTTGGTTGGGATCCCAGCCTGGTAGGTAATGTCTTTAATTTGATCAGAGAGAGAGGGGGGTTATCTAATTTCTCCTGCATGGTCTTATTTGTTAGTCCATCAGTCACGGGCATTTGCGTTCCATCCGACCAGATAATGGATTGGTCGGATACAAATTGAATGTGCTCTGGATATACTTTATGCAAACGTACTAACTCATCCATAGCCGCCGTTGCATTAAAGCTCAAGGCAACTAGTGTAAATGAGAGTATTTCAGTAACAAACGTTTTTATATTGTATCGCATAATAAAAAAACACCAAGGATCATTAATGAACAACAAGGTCTATATTTTACATTAAAAACAACAACAAACATATAAAAAAAATTAAATAATATTCAATTTGATTTTTATTAAATCTTATGGTCAAAAAAAGTACCGATCCATGTTAAAAAAGAGTAAATGCTTGATTGTTTCAGGCAGAATTGCCATGAAGGTCATAGAATGAATATAAGCGAATAGTTTATATCATAAAACTATTAATTTTAAACAAGGGGCATTAGCATGAACGATACAACTATGTTGCTACCGCATATTAAATTGCGCTTCAACATTGAACATCCGAGTTTAGAAGACTGTTATAGTTACGGTTATGATTGTGCTGCTGCGGAAGTTGATGAAGAAAACAATCCTTTCCGTTTCGGTACAATAGAGCATGAGCAATGGACTGAGGGCTGGTGGGCTGGCCTTTATGGTGAAAAACCTACACTCGTTGCCACGAGCGAGGCGGATGCGGATGAGGGTACGGTCATTAAATCGTCTGCAAATGATCAAGTTTACCATGAAAACATGGATTCTTTTTTTATTAAATTGTTGGAGATTTCAGGGATGATAGCCGTTTCAGCTATCGTTGGATATCAGTTGATTGAATTGGTGGCTTAGGAGCACACGAGGCCGAAAAGTCTATTTTATTTGATTCCTAACTCTTTTTTAGATAGGTAGGTTAGTAATTGATCGAGTATTTTGACGCTAAGTACACGTTTAAGAAGCACAAATAAATGCGCTGGAAAAGTTACAGTGATATGGGTCCGGATGTCTGGAACAAAATTAAGGAAAAATAAGAGCTATTCATCCAGTCGTTACTATTAAATATTTACTTCAATCACTGCCATTTTACCACCATCCATAGCATTTCA
>CANJFK010000216.1 GCA_947473535.1 Legionellaceae bacterium
TCATATTGTTGTTTTTTTTGTTTGAAATACCAAGCTCGTTGTATGATCAAAGTCCACGACACCACTGACGCTGCAATTAACAGCATCATCACCATTTTTACAATAAACCCTGCTTGCAAAAAATAGCCCAATACACTGGCATGACTACCCATTTTTACTTCCTCCAAAACATTTGTTTAGGATCGCGCCCGAATGAACGTCCCTTTCTTGCGCGAAGCTGAATGGGACGTTAATTCGGGCGCGATCCTTACTCATTTTCAATCACTGCCAAACCAAAGTGCTGGTACGCCAATGGGGTCGCCAGGCGCCCTCGCGCAGTTCGCATCAAAAATCCTTGCTGAATTAGGAACGGTTCTATCACGTCTTCAATAGTACCTTTTTCTTCACCAATAGCGGCAGCAATACTATCGACGCCAACAGGACCGCCCGAAAACCGCTCAATCACAGCAAGCAACAACTTTCTATCCATGATATCAAACCCATGATGATCCACATTCAACATGTTCAACGCGAGCCGCGCTATATCCAAGGTGATCACACCATTCGCTTTTACTTGTGCATAATCGCGCACTCGACGTAAAAGGCGGTTAGCAATTCGTGGTGTCCCACGAGCTCGTAATGCAATTTCAGCCGCACCCTGAGGATCTGTTTCCACATGAAGCAAACGTGCCGATCGCTCAACAATATGGGTTAACGCCTCCACTGAATAAAATTCTAGACGCTGAACGATTCCGAATCGATCGCGCAGCGGTGACGTCAGCGCCCCGGCTCGTGTTGTTGCACCAATTAATGTAAACGGTGGTAACTCCAACTTAATTGATCGAGCAGCGGGTCCTTCTCCAATCATAATATCGAGCTTGTAATCTTCCATGGCCGGATACAAAATTTCTTCAATCACGGGGCTGAGACGATGAATCTCATCAATGAACAACACATCATTTTCTTGAAGATTCGTCAAAATAGCCGCAATGTCACCCGCTCGCTCAAGCACAGGCCCTGACGTCTGTCGCAAATTAACACCCATTTCATGGGCAATAATATTAGCTAACGTTGTTTTACCCAGACCAGGCGGTCCAAATATGAGTACATGATCTAATGGCTCTTGGCGTTTAATCGCCGCTTCGATAAAAATTCGCATTTGAGTGCGAACATCGTCCTGACCAATATACTCATCAAGACTCAATGGACGAATAGCTCGATCCAACGCTTCCTCGGATGGAGCAGGTTGCATACTGATGATGCGGTCACTTTCTAGCATGAGGATGTCGGCGCTCTTAATTTTTTGCCATTTTAACACAGCTTTTACTTCGTGGCTCTCAAATCAAGTATTTGATCAGGGCAAACGCATCTTAATTTTTAGTCTGACATAAAGTGTCAATCTGTCCGAGCCGCGACCGTTAGGGAGCGTTCACGAAGCAGCAAATCAACGATGAGCATTCGTGAACGCTCCCTAACGGTCGCGGCTCGGATAATGCGACTCAAATTTGGGCATAAGATGCGGTTGCCCTGAGTATTTGATTGTTCTGTAATATCAGCATTAATGCTCCCGTGTTGCCGAGAACTGTATTTTAGGATAGCGCTCTTGAGCCATGGACAAGTTGACCCGCGTTGGCGCCAGGTACATCAGCGTATCACTACCATCCAATGCAAGCTGATCAAATGCTTTAATACGAAACTCAGCCATCGCTTTATCATCGTCTGCATAAACCCAACGAGCACTGGCCACGCTTACCGATTCATACACGCAATCTACTTTATATTCATGTTTCAATCGATGGGCAACCACGTCAAATTGCAACACACCGACCGCACCTAAAATCAGTTGATTACTATTTAATGGCCTAAAGACTTGCGTTGCACCTTCCTCAGACAATTCAATCAACCCTTTGATTAATGCTTTGCTTTTTAATGGATCTTTCAAGCGAACCAAACGAAATAATTCCGGCGCAAAATTGGGGATCCCAGTGAATTTTAACACTTCACCTTGCGTAAAGGTATCACCAATGCGGATGGTGCCGTGATTATGCAAACCAATAATATCTCCGGTTAATGCAATATCAGCCGCTGAACGATCGCCTGCCATAAACGTCACTGCATTTGCAATTTGTACATCCTTACCCAAACGCAAATGACTTAATTTCATCCCTTTTCTAAACTCGCCCGAGCAAATACGTAAAAAAGCAATGCGATCGCGATGTTTAGGATCCATGTTCGCTTGAATCTTAAAAACAAACCCCGTGAAGTTTGTTTCTGCTGGCTGAACAACGCGCTCTAGCGCTGCACGTGCCGTAGGCGCCGGTGCATATTGCGCAAAATCATCCAGTAATTCTTTGATACCAAAATTATTAATCGCTGATCCAAAATACACTGGCGTCATTTTACCGGCCAAATAGTCAGCCAAATGAAAGACATGGGATGCACCTTTCACCAACTCAATTTCTGCACGTAATTCGTCTGCAATATCCCCTAGTAGTTTATCTAGCTCAGGATTATTCAAGCCTTTAATTTGTACAGCCACTTGTTTCTGTGTATTTTTACCGGACTGATACAAATAAACGATATCTTGATAAAGATGATAGATTCCTTTAAACCGCTTCCCCATACCAACAGGCCACGTGATAGGCGCGCATTGAATACGCAACACGGTCTCGACTTCATCCAATAAATCGATGGGTTCACGTCCTTCTCGGTCTAATTTATTAATAAACGTCATGATGGGCGTATCACGTAAACGACAAACCTCCATCAATTTAACGGTTCTATCTTCCACCCCTTTGGCGACGTCGATGACCATCAAAGCAGAGTCAACGGCCGTCAGCGTGCGATACGTATCTTCAGAAAAATCCTCATGCCCTGGTGTATCCAGTAAGTTCATCACATGCTGATTGTGGACAAATTGCATAACGGACGTGGTAATCGAAATACCCCGTTCTTTCTCCATTTCCATCCAATCAGACGTGGCATGACGAGTCGCTTTCCGACCCTTCACGGTTCCAGCTAACTGAATAGCACCCCCAAAAAGCAACAATTTTTCAGTAACCGTTGTTTTCCCTGCATCGGGATGTGAAATGATCGCAAACGTTCGCCGCTTGGTGAAATCTTGATAAAAATCGGACATAAATAGATACCTGTAATACGTAATGCTTGCATTAGTTAGTGCATTTTAAGTGAAAGGAGTTTAACACACAATTTTCCAGCAAGTTATATCAAACACACTATACTAGTTATATATAAAATAAACAGAGTGATTGATTCATGCCTGACATTGAAGGATTTAAGGAGCCTACGTCAGCCGATTATATTTTCATCGACTCCGATGATCGCGTGCATCTTTTAGTGCCGTTTATCGGCGGCGAAACAATTGCGCTTGATAATACGTGCAAAACCAGATTAGAAATAGATCGTTTCCTTAGAGGGGTTGGTGGGCCCTCTGCACTTGACGTATTAAAGGACTATAAAAATGCGTTACAACACGATATCAACATGCTTTCTACCATGGATAAACCGACTGTTTTAGCTAAAAAAATTGAACGGCAAAGGCAAATTAATCATTATATTAACGCGCTAAGACGATGCCAAGAACGCTACCAAGACTTTTACGACGTTGAACTAATTTATGAGAGCATGAATCAACTTTTGGAGAGAAGAAATAATTGCTTGGGTATGCGATTAAGCACTGAAAATGAAGACAATGCGCTGAAGGTAACGCATCCCGTGTTTTTTCTCAACAGACAACCCTACGCGGGTCTTGGTCAAAACTTAA
>CANJFK010000217.1 GCA_947473535.1 Legionellaceae bacterium
ACAAATCACCTGTCGCGTAACCGCGTACCGACTTCATCCCCTTGCCACGCAACCGGAACGATTTTCCTGTTTGTGTTTCAGGTGGTATTTTTAAAGCCACGCGCCCTTCTAACGTGGGCACTTCAATGGTACCACCCAAAACAGCCGTTACAAAACTAATCGGCACTTCGCAACGCAAATCACTCTCATGACGTTCAAAAATTGCATGCGCTTTGATACTGACTTGCACATACAAATCACCCGCCGAACCACCGTGCACCCCAGCCTCGCCCTCACTACTTAAGCGCACCCGATCGCCATTATCAACACCGGCCGGAATTTTGACAGTCAGTTTCTTACTTTCACGTACTCGCCCGTTGCCGTGGCAAGCATTGCAGGGCTCAGAAATAACCTGGCCTTGACCGTGGCAACTGGGACACGTCTGCTGAATAGAAAAGAATCCCTGCTGGATACGGACTTGGCCGACCCCATTACAGGTTTCGCATTTTTTGGGTTTAGTACCTTGTTTTGCGCCCGACCCATCACATGTTTTACAACCTGTATGCCGGGGTACCGTGATTTCAATTTGTTTACCAAGCGCCGCTTCTTCAAGCGACAGTTGAACATTGAACTGTAAATCGGCGCCTCGTTGACCACGAGATTGCCGTTGTTGACCTCGCCCACCGGAAAAAATATTTTCAAAAATATCCTCAAACACATCGCCAAAGCCACCAAAACCGCCTGGACCACCGCCGGAAGCACCATCAACCCCCGCATGGCCGAATTGATCATACGCAGCTCGTTTTTGCTTGTTAGATAATATGGCGTAGGCTTTTTGGATTTCTTTGAATTTTTCTTCTGACGCACTGTCATCGGGATTACGATCAGGATGGTGTTTCATCGCTAATTTGCGATAGGCTTTTTTTATCTCAGCATCATCTGCGTTACGATTAACGCCAAGAAGTTCATAATAATCATGTTGCATTAGGTGCTCACACTACGTTAGTGAGGCTACGCCTCGGTCACTGCTTCATAAAAATGTAGATTGGGGCGCCGAAGGCCCAATAACTGTATTCAACTCAGCTTCGTTGTTGGGCCTTCGGCGCCTATCTACACTTGATTAACTGCTTTTATCTTCATTAACTTCTTCAAACTCAGCATCAACCACACTGGCATCTGGTTGTGCTGCACCTTGGTCAGGTTGGGAGGCATCTTGTTGTGACTGCCCTTCAGCTGATTTTTTCGCGTAGACACGTTCTGCCATTTTACCAGATGCATTCGTTAATGCCGCTAGCTTTTCCTCAATTTGAGCTTTTTCGTTACTTTTTACTGCATCTTTCAATTCAGTAATGGCTGTTTCAATGCCTTGTTTTTCATCATCAGCCATCTCAGCAGCCAATTCTTTCAAGGATTTTTCACTGTTGTGAATCAGACCATCCGCTTGATTGCGTAACTCGACCAATTCCTTGAATTTTTTATCTTCGTCAGCATGCGATTGTGCATCTTTTACCATGGCATCCACTTCTTCATCACTCAAACCACTGGATGCTTTAATAACAATCGATTGTGCTTTGCCTGTTGCTTTGTCTTTTGCAGACACATTCAAAATACCGTTTGCATCAATATCAAACGTTACTTCAACTTGCGGCACACCACGAGGTGCTGAGGGTATATCAGTCAAATCAAAACGACCAAGCGACTTATTCGCTGAGGCTTGTTCACGCTCACCTTGCAATACATGCACGGTCACTGCGGTTTGATTATCATCAGCCGTTGAAAACACTTGGTTTGCTTTAGTAGGAATGGTGGTGTTTTTTTCAATCAATTTGGTCATCACACCGCCGAGTGTTTCAATCCCTAACGACAATGGCGTCACATCCAATAACAGAATATCTTTGACTTCACCCGATAACACCGCTGCCTGAATAGCGGCACCTACGGCAACTGCCTCATCCGGATTAACATCTTTTCGTGGCTCTTTACCAAAAAATTCTTCTACCGTTTTTTGAACCAATGGCATTCTTGTTTGACCACCCACCAAGATAACTTCATTGATTTGTGCAACCGTAAGGCCGGCATCTTTAAGCGCCACTTTTAACGGTTCGATGGTTCGCTCAACGAGTTTATCAACTAATGACTCCAATTTTGCACGAGTCAATTTGATATTTAAATGTTTTGGACCGGATGCATCTGCGGTGATATAGGGTAAATTAACATCCGTTTGTTGCGCGGAAGATAATTCTATTTTAGCTTTTTCAGCCGCATCTTTAAGACGCTGTAAAGCAAGCGGATCGCTGTGTAAGTCAATACCTGAATCTTTTTTGAATTCAGAAACTAAATATTCGATGAGCGCCATATCAAAATCTTCGCCACCTAAAAATGTATCACCGTTCGTAGCCAATACTTCAAATTGATGCTCACCGTCAACCTCTGCAATTTCAATGATGGAAATATCAAACGTACCACCACCCAAGTCATACACTGCTATAACGGAGTCGCCGCGTTTTTTGTCCATCCCGTAAGCTAATGCAGCCGCAGTCGGCTCATTAATAATACGTTTAACATCTAATCCTGCAATTCGACCCGCATCTTTCGTTGCTTGGCGTTGTGAATCATTGAAATAAGCGGGAACGGTAATGACTGCTTCGGTTACCGGTTGGCCCAAATAATCTTCCGCTGTTTTTTTCATTTTGCGTAACACTTCAGCTGAAATTTGTGGTGGCGCTTTATCATCACCCTTTACTCGCACCCACGCATCACCATTATCCGCTTTCACAATTTTGTAGGGCACCATTTTAATGTCTTTTTGCACAACAGCATCGTCAAAACGTCGACCAATCAAACGTTTGATTGCATATAAAGTTTTATCTGGATTCGTAACAGCTTGGCGCTTAGCCGCTTGCCCGACCAAAACTTCATCATCGTTCGTGAAAGCAACAATTGAAGGCGTAGTCCGATGTCCTTCACTATTTTCAATTACGCGTGGCTTGCCGCCTTCCATCACGGCAACACATGAGTTCGTCGTACCTAAGTCAATTCCAATAATAGCCATTTCTGTTATGCTCCAATTCTGTTGTAATTAATGTCAATATGGGGATCTAAATATAAATTTCAAGGGATCTATGTTTTTTCTTTCGCAACAACCACTCGGGCAGGACGAATAACTCGATCATTCAGTTTGTACCCTTTCTGAAACACCATAAGGATTGTATTTGGCGCGGCGTCAGCTGATTCCTGCATAGACATCGCTTCGTGTTGCTGTGGATCAAACACGTCACCGGTTGGATCAAATTGATGAATATCAAACTTTTTGAGCACATCAAGACTTAACTTCATCGTCAACTCAAGGCCTTCGCGCATGCTAACATCCGCCTCTTTGTTGGCCAATTGCAACGCATGTTCCAGACTATCCACTATGGGTAACAACGCGACGCTAAATTTTTCCAAACTGTAACGATGCGCATTAGCAACATCACGTTCCGCGCGTCGGCGCACATTATCTAGTTCAGCCATGGCTCGAACTGATTTTTCCCAATTTTCATGCGCTAGCTTTTCGGCAACCGTTAATTTTTCTTCAAGATCAGGATAAGACGGGTGAGACAATGCACCCTGATCCGGATCAAATACGTGCGCTTCGTCCATTAATTCATCCATGTCGTGATTAAGTTCTGTGGTGCTTTCATCTTTAAATTTTTTCCAATCTTTTTTTATTTTGTCGCTCATGTAAATACTCCAAAATGGCCTAGTGATAATAGGTGGGGATTGAG
>CANJFK010000218.1 GCA_947473535.1 Legionellaceae bacterium
ATTAGCGGCGCGTTTTCCTGATCGTGACTGGATATTAACCCGTATTTTACAACTCGATGGTATGGAGCTTGGGCGAAATAAAGGTGGTGATGTCGATAGTTTACAACGGTATATTTACCTTCATGGCACGCCCGACACAACACCGCTAGGCGTCCCTGGTTCTCATGGTTGTGTGCGTATGCACAATCTGGATATTGTGGCTTTGGCACATTGGGTAAACATCGGTGCTCGAGTTTATATCGAGTAGGTTGCATTGATTAATATCCCATTAAACGACGTGATAGATCCGAAGAAATGCCTGGATCTCGAAACGTTGAGAACTCATTCAGTCTGGGATAACCCGCACGAAAAACGTCTCGTGCCATGCGCGCATCCTTCGCTAAATAAATACGTCCACCGGCATATTGCACAATTTTATCGAGGCGGGCTAAGAGATTTAGCGTTTGATTTCCTCGGTTAGGAAAATCTAAAGAGAGTGTTACGCCGGCTTTTGGAAAACTCATCATGCCCACGGCCTCTCGGCTACCAAATGTTTTTAAGACGGATAGGAAGGAGCCTGATTTCGATTTTGCTGTTTCCGCTAATAATTCTTTTATGGCGTCTAGACCCTGCTCGCGGGGTATCACACATTGGTGTTGAAAAAAACCACGTGAACCGTATATCCGATTCCATTTTAAAACCCTATCCAAGGGGTAAAAAAAAGGGCGATAATGTATTGGTTTGGATGTTGTTTTATTGTTTCGATAAAAATAAACGGCATTGAAAAGGCGAAGTGACAGACGATTGACAAAGGAAAAAGGAGGAATGAAAGGTATCGTTATTGTGCGTTGCCTTGGTTCTTGCCGGTAGGCTAGATCGATTGGGTTGGCTCGCATGAATAAACCTCGCTCGGATTGCTGATGAAGAGTGTTAATCCACGAGACGGTATATTCCCAATCAGGCGCCGATGTATCCGCTAAATGAAAAAACTCAGCGAGGGTGCGGTAGGGTATGGTTTCAATCGAGAGCCATGGACCAGCTATTGGGCGCAGCTGAAGTTCGACGGTGAGTATTACACCGGTTAGCCCTAATCCGCCAACTGTAGCCCTAAACCAATGAGGTTGCTCTCTTGGGCTACATTCAATGATGGTTGTATCCGTTCGTAATAATTTAAGCCATTGAATATGATCACCGAACGAACCGAATCGATGGTGGTTTTTTCCATGAACGTCATTGGCAATGGCTCCGCCCACAGTAACAAATTGTGTTCCCGGTGTTACGGGCAGCATCCAACCTCGTGGTATGAAATGTTGTTGGATATCGCGTAATAGTACGCCTGATTCACATAAAAGACGCCCCGTTTTATCGTTAAAGGAAATAAAACGGTCTAGCGCTGTAGTGAGCCAAAGTCTCCCACTTGAATTCAAACAAACATCACCATAGCTCCGCCCCATGCCATGGGCGATACCTGAACCACGTGTGGCAGTTGCGATTGCCTCGACGGCTTGATCGTGTCCTGTTATAGTGGTGATCTCATGAGCTTTCGTGCTTAGTCGTCCCCATGAAGAAACAGATTTCATTGCTTGACGTCCCTAAGTATTCGAACGTTTGATTGTATCAAAGGACATTGTTATGCAGCAACTCACCACCTCCTTTTTTTACCCAGGACAAATGCGTGGTTTAATTAGGATCTTGCGGCCTAAACAATGGGTTAAAAATGGTTTTGTGCTTGCTCCATTGATATTTTCAGGCCAATTCTCCAATGAATTATCCGTTAAAAAAGCAGCTGTTGCTATGTTGCTATTTTGCATTGCGTCTTCTGCAACCTATGTATTGAATGATCTTCATGACGTTGAACAGGATCGCCTTCATCCCATAAAATCAACGATACGTCCTTTAGCGTCTGGTTTAATTCGGCTGCGTTTGGCCTACTTTCTTTTAGGTTTTCTTTATGTTTTATTGTTTGCGGCATGGTGGCTTGTTCCGGCAGTTGGTTGTGTAATCGGAGGTTATTTGCTTTTAAATATCGCCTATACGTATGCCCTAAAACATCAGCCGGTTATCGATATTTTTATTATTGCATTTGGTTTTGTTTTTAGAGTCTATGCGGGAGCTGTCGCCATTGCGGTGCCGGTGTCTAGTTGGATGCTGATTACCACGCTCAGTTTGGCACTTTATTTGGCGGCTGTAAAACGACGACAAGAGCTGAGTCAACACGGTCATGAGAGTCGTAAAGTTTTGGATCGGTATACAATTCCGTTGATCAATCGTTACGCTGAGATGGCCGCGACGAGTGCATTGGTGTTTTATAGTATGTTTGTCATATCGTCAAGACCTAACCTTGTGGTTACTATCCCAGTGGTTCTCTTTGGCTTATTTCGTTATTGGTATGTTGTTGAAGCTTTAGATGGTGGCGAGTCTCCAACCGATGCACTGCTTCGCGATAAACCACTTTTGTTAAGCATCATCTCTTGGATCCTGGTTTCTGTTTGGGTGATTTATATACCTAATTGAAACATATTAGGCACATTCATAGTAGACTTCAACGGCTGAATCCAGGATAATTTACGGTAATTAGTAGTTTGCAAGGCAGTTTATGGAATGGGGAAATTGAATGTTGCGCCGATTTGAAGAGGGTAAAGAATTAATCATTAATGCCGTAATTGAGAAATTACAACAAAAAATGCGAGGTGAGCAAGCGGCTCTTTGCGTAGAATTTACACGCCAATTTTTTAGTACGGCCTCATTAGATGATCTTCGTGAATTGACTATTGATGACTTGTATGGTGCTGCGGTCAATTTTTGGGATTTTATCAAACAACGTGTGCCAAATGAAATTAAAATTCGTATTTACAATCCTGACACTGAATGACACTGTTGGCAAACAACGCATACCGTCGTTGAAGTGATGTGTGATGATATGTCCTTCCTGGTGGACTCATTACGAATGGTTATTAACCGCATGGGATTGGCCATCCACTTGATTGTCCATATGGGTGGGATACAGTTGCTGCGGGGATCAGACAATGAAATCACCGCCATTTTACCGCGTAATGGTGACGAGGTTCCTGGCGCCACCATTGAAGCGCCTATATTCATAGAAATTGATCGACAAACTGATCCTGTAGTTCTTGATGAACTCTATCGGCATTTTCGATTGGCGCTAGCAGATAATGCTGCGGTCGCTGAAGATTGGCAACCGATGCGAGAGCAAATGGTGTCAATTATTAAAGAACTAGATAATGTGCCGAAAACACTTGACCCGACTGAAGTCGAGGAAACAAAAGCGTTTTTGAATTGGATTGAAGATCATCATTTCACGTTTCTTGGTATGCGTGATTATAATCTAATACAACAGGCAAACGAAACGGTACTGCAGCCCGTTGCTGGCACTGGTTTAGGTGTATTACGAGACTCAGCGAGTACGTCACATGATTTGTGTATTTCATCCTTAGCCCCAGAAGCAAGGGAATTAACTACATCAGCACACATTTTGGTTATTTCTAAAACAAACACCTTGGCAAACGTGCATCGTGATGCATACACAGATTACATCGGCGTAAAGCGATTTAATCAAGATGGACAGGTTGTTGGTGAGCGTCGTATATTGGGTTTATATACTTCAGCGGCCTATAATACCAATCCCAAGCATATTCCCTTTTTACGCCATAAAGTCGCATCAATTTTGAAAAATTCCATGCTGGACCTGCGTAGCCATGCAGGTAGGGTGTTACTGAATATTCTAGAGACACTACCACGTGATGA
>CANJFK010000219.1 GCA_947473535.1 Legionellaceae bacterium
ATTGAACTGGTGACAGGCACTTATGCCTTGAGCTGGGTTAACCAGCAGTTAAGCCTGCTCGATGATATCGCGGCTAAACTTAAAACAACACCTGCCAATGCGCCAGATAAATTGTCACAATCGTTGCAAGACGCCAAGCAACAAGAAAAAGAAATAGCTCATCTACAACGACAGGCAACAGTGCAATCGGGTGGTGCGTTATTGGCTGAAGTGCAAAAAATAGGTGATATTAATCTACTCGTTAAACGTTTAGATCATATGGATGGTCATGCACTTCGCTCGATGCTTGATCAGTTAAAATCCAGTTTAGAGTCTGCAGTTATTGTCTTGTTTGCTGTTTCTGGCGATAAAATCAGCGTCGTTGCGGGTGTTAGCAAAGCGATTCTTGGTCGTGTACCAACCGCCGCAGAACTGGTCCGTCATTTATGTGGAAAAGGTGGCGGCCGTGATGACATGGCGCAAGGTGGTGGAGCATTGCCGGATGATCTTGATGAGAAAATAGCGCGTATTTATGCCATGGTAAGTGATTTTTAGTAAAAACCGTACTATATTTAAGTCACACGGAATACTAATTAAGGATGATCATGGGCGGGTTAATGAATCTTTTTGCTATTATTATCGTTTTTGGCTTGGTTTTATGGGTCGTGAATGTTTATATTCCCATGTTGCCACCCATTAAAAGTTTGTTGAATTTATTGGTCGTTGTTGTATTGGTCATTTATATTCTTCAATTTTTTGGAATAATTCATACCTTTTTACCGATGTATAATTTGGTGCGTTGACGATGGTGGCCTTGTTCATTGTTTTGGCTACTTTGTCTTTCCCACGAAGGCGGGAATCCATTTCTACACTGGCTTCCAGCTTGTTGCAGCGATGGATCCCCGCCTTCGCGGGGAAGACATTTTTCGATGATTTGGCCGAAATGATGAACAAGGCTACGATGGTGATACGCGTCGTTTCGTATTTAGGAACGTATTCATTTTTTTTAAATGGATACGCTCCTAAATGTATTGATACCCTTCCTGTAATGGCCGATACTGATCACTACTAGCTAGGTAAACAGGAGAAGGTCGTGGACGCTTTGGCGACAACCAGCCGAGTAAATCAACAAACGCAAGAAGCGTTGATAAAAACGCACGCGCTTCTGGTCAAACGAATTGCACATCATCTGTCGGGCCGCTTGCCCCGTTCGGTTCAGATCGAGGATTTGATGCAGGCCGGTATGTTGGGTTTACTTGAAGCAGTTAAACACTACGATGATACTAAAGGCGCTTCATTTGAAACGTATGCTGGTATTCGTATCCGCGGGTATATGTTGGATGAAGTACGGCGGAATGACTGGGTGCCACGCTCCGTTTATCGGAATGCACGCATGATTTCTGCTGCTGTGCGTTTGGTTGAAAATAGATTGGGTCGCGACGCCAAAGATCATGAGATTGCGGCTGAATTAGCGATCAACCTCGATGAATATCATGACATGTTGAGTGACTCAAATAGTGCACATTTATATGGATTTGACGATTTAGGTGTGACCGATGATGTATTGAAAGATGAGGCATTGGGCGTTTCCACTGAACCTCATGTTAATGCGCTCCGCGCTGATATGAAAAACCACTTGGCGGATGTCATTGATGGTTTACCAAAAAATGAACGCTTAGTTCTGTCGTTGTATTACGAGCAGGATCTGAACTTGAAGGAAATTGGTGACGTACTTGGTGTGACAGAGTCACGCGTTTCACAAATTCACAGCCAAGCGACGCACCGGATCAAATCGCGGTTGTTAGGGTTTTAACATCTGGCCACGTTTTGTCTTTCCCTGTAGAATACGGCCTTAATAGGTTGTTATAAGGGTCTTTCATGTTGGAAGTGAATCAAACAAATCTTACCTTAACGGACTTGGAACATCGCATCCATGCGCTTCGGGGGTACCTTTGACTTTGATAATAAACGCGAACGTCTGGAAGAAGTCGTACGTGAATTAGAGTCCCCATCAATTTGGAATAATCCGGACTATGCGCAAGCATTGGGTCGTGAGCGAGCGCAATTAGAAGGCGTGGTTCATCAATTGCAACGTTTAAGCCAATCCACGACTGATTTGGCTGAATTGTTTGAGATGGCGCGGGTAGAAAACGATGAGAGCACCATGCATGATGTGGCTGGCGAGGTCGTTGCTATCGATCAACAAGTTGGCGTGCTTGAATTTCGGCGCATGTTTTCTGGGAAGATGGATATCGCTAATGCGTTTCTTGATATTCAAGCCGGTTCCGGTGGCACCGAGGCGCAAGATTGGGCGGAAATGATGTTGCGCATGTACTTGCGTTGGGGTGAGAAACACGGGTTTTTGACGGAACTTGTTGAGTGTTCAGCGGGTGATGTTGCAGGGATTAAAAGTGCGACGATTCACTTTACGGGTGAATATGCCTATGGCTGGTTGCGCACGGAAACAGGCGTCCATCGGTTGGTGCGAAAATCGCCGTTTGATTCTGGCAATCGCCGTCATACGTCATTTTCATCCGTCTTTATTTCTCCTGAATTGGATGATGATATTGAGATTGAGATTAATCCAGCTGATTTGCGTATTGATACGTATCGTGCATCGGGGGCTGGTGGGCAGCATGTGAACCGGACCGATTCGGCGGTGAGGATTACCCATTTGCCCAGCGGAATTGTTGTACAATGCCAAAACGACAGAAGCCAACACAAAAATAAAGATCAGGCGATGAAGCAGTTGCGCGCTAAGTTGTATGAAATGGAAATGCAAAAGAAACAAGCGGAACAGCAGGCGTTAGAGGCAACCAAGTCTGATATTGGTTGGGGATCACAAATCCGGTCTTATGTGCTGGATCAATCACGTGTTAAAGATTTACGAACTGGTGTTGAAACCAGCAATACCCAAGCCGTACTTGATGGCGATCTTGATCAATTTATCGAAGCTAGTTTGAAAGCAGGAGTAGGCACAGCATGATAGAAGAGCACATAGAAGAACATGTAGATGAGAGTGAAGTATACCAAGTTCGCAAACAAAAATTAGCTGACTTACGCACGCAAGGTTTTAACTTCCCCAATCATTTTCGTCGAGAACACTTAGCCGCTGATTTAATGACCCAATATGCTTCAGCAACGAAAGCTGATTTGGCCGAACGTAAGGTTAAGGTTACTGTTGCAGGGCGTATTGTATTACGGCGTGTGATGGGCAAAGCAAGCTTCCTCCATATTCAGGATGTTTCTGGGCGCTTGCAAATTTATGTGCGGCAAAATGATCTGCCCGCTATTTACGAACAATTCAAGCATTGGGATTTGGGTGACATCGTTGGGGTGTGTGGCGAATTATTTATTACGAATACCGGTGAGCTGACCGTTCATGCAGAGCAACTTGAGTTATTAACTAAATCGTTGCGCCCTCTGCCGGATAAATTTCACGGATTGACTGATCAAGAAATCCGTTATCGCAAACGCTACGTTGACTTAATTGCGAATGAAGACAGTCGTAAAACGTTTTTAATGCGATCACGCTTGATTCAGGTGTTTCGACAATTCATGGACCAACATCAATTTTTGGAAGTCGAAACGCCCATGATGCATCCTATTCCTGGGGGCGCCATTGCACGACCCTTTGTGACGTATCATAATACGCTGGATATGGAAATGTATTTGCGTATCGCGCCGGAGCTGTATTTAAAACGACTGGTTGTGGGTGGTTTTGAGCGTGTGTATGAAATTAATCGTAATTTTCGTAATGAAGG
>CANJFK010000220.1 GCA_947473535.1 Legionellaceae bacterium
CAGTAGTAATAAAATTATCATTTATGAATGTTTACATCACAAAGAAGACTTAATCAAAAGCTATGATTCCGCAATAATAAAAGCATCAGGAAACGATCCAGAAATTGCCGCGTTATTGTCTGCGCTGCACAATGCATTTAGCGACTCAGATTATACAACCTTAGCAAAAGCACTTCGCGAGAAGTGCTCTGAGCTAATAAAGTTAAATATTGCTGTATTAAAAAATTACGACTTCATCCAGACTGTAATCGATGGCATTGAATTAGGCATCGATTTAAACCAGCATTTACATCTTGTGGATGCAACCATCCTGCGTTCAAGTACTGGATTTTATAAAATATCGTTAAAAAAAATAGGTCACGGTGGTTGGAGTAGTGTTCACCAAGCTACGTTTTATTCAGTTGATAGTAGCGGGTTACATACCAATGACAATATCGCTATAAAAAAAATGAGGGCGGATCAAACCAATTTATTAGAAAAAGAAGGCCTTATGCTACAGAAGGCATATCCTTTGATCAACGTTGAGCAATTTACAATAGGTCACGATGCCTACTTAGCGATGCCATATATCAGTGGCGTTGTACTTGAGACTTTTCTGCGTAACCATAACCAACTATTATCGCTAGACCGTCAACGACTGGCGATTGAACTATTAACTAAATTAAATGAAATTCACTTAAAAGGCGTCACCCATAATGATATAAAGCCTAAAAATATTATATTTAATCCAGTATCATGTAGCATTCACATTCTTGATTTTGGGTGTGCAGAAGACATAGGCGCGATCACTACATACCAAGGGATTGCGACGTCGAAATATGCCATTGAATATATGCCTCCCGAATACGTTTTAGCAGCGAATCCAATAACAACCGCCAGCGATACCTATTCTATGACCCTAACGCTGGCCGAAATAGCCGGGATAAACATCATCGAACTCGTGAGAGCAAGACTAATAGAGACGTTCAATACACACAAAAGCACACACAAAAGCAATCCACTCGAAACGCTTATTCGCCATGCATTTTCGAGTTATGAATCATTGGATACAACACTGTTTTCACAAGAATTACAACGTCATCATGCCGATCCAGCCTTTGATGCATTCATAAAAAATTACGTTTCAGGTGAATACGACTTTTCTGTATATGAACCGCTCGTTGGTTACAATATTGTTGGTCTGCTCTATGCAATGCAGGCAAAAAATCCACTCGATAGACCCAGCCTATCCGAGTGCATCCACCGAATACAAAATCCAGGCCCTGCACCACTAAAAACATCAGCATTACTTCGAGAGCTTCACGCAGGCCACATCCACGTACTAGCCACTGAAAAAGAGAAAAGACCTTGGTTCTTTAGCAATTATAACGCGTTAGGACTACTTCACCAGCTGGTCACGAATCCGGGCAGTCGGCATGAATTGAAAAAATTAATGGCACTTTGTGCTCAGCCAGACATGGTAATGGCAGACGATGTGCTCGCTGCCCTGAGCACCAAGACAAATGACGCCGGCTTTTTTACTGACAACAGCAAAAAACTACCGCATCTTGTTCAATCTAACGACAAAACATTATCTAGTAGTCTGACGCAGGAACAATTGGTAGGCATTAGCAAAGCAAAAGCAGCATTACAACAGAAAATTGATAGCATTTGGCCCCATAAAAACAAACCGCTAAAACAACTAGAAATTGAGGCGTGCAACCGGTTGGAACAGTTAGCAAAAACAATGACCGTAGAAGACGCAGTTGCTGCCGTTTATCAACAATACCCACATCTTCAATCGTCATTAGCGAGCAAGATTACAGTGAGCATTTTTAACGAATTACTAGCAGTGACATCACTCACGCCTAGCGGTAAGAAAGGAACGCGTCCGTAATCTCTCAATAACGCCACGAAAATACGTCATCCCGAACTCTCCGAATCAAGGCGCAGTGCCACTTCGTGGCGATCCTTCACTACGTTCAGTGATGACGTCTCCCGGCGAAATAATGTCTTATTTTCTCTCGTTTTTTCGCGTTTCATCGTACAAAGGTTCATCAATTAATGTTTTTATTTGTTCATGAAATCGGGTTGCATAAGCAGACGGGGTCTTTTGGAGTTTGATATTGACGATAACAACTTCCAAAGCATTAGCAAGATCATGGCGTGATGTACGTTCATCCAGGATGGCACTCAATAACTCGGGAAACCCCTTCATCGTTTTAATTTTTACTGCATCAATGTCGCCAATCGACGTGCTTTCGTCCAAACCAAACGTATTTTTAATTGATTGGATAATAAGTGCTCTCATTAACGCTCTCCTTAGACATTAAATCTAAAATGCATCACATCGCCATCGCACACGATATAACTTTTACCTTCCAGGCGCAATTTCCCAGCCTCTTTTGCTCCTTGCTCCCCACCATGCGTAATAAACGCGTCATAAGCAATAACTTCTGCACGAATAAAACCTTTTTCAAAATCAGTATGAATAACCGCCGCGGCTTGAGGTGCGGTTGCCCCACGCAGAACAGTCCAGGCGCGAACCTCTTTAACACCAGCAGTAAAATAGGTTTGTAAACCTAATAAATCATAACCTGCACGGATAACACGGTTTAAACCTGGCTCCACAAGCCCCAGATCTGCCATAAACTCTAAACGAGAGACATCATCCAATTCAACTAACTCTGACTCAGTCGAGGCACACAAAGCGACTAAGCTTGCGTTCTCTTGTTGAGCCAAAACACGTACTTTATCCAACAACGGATTGTTTTCATAACCATTATCATCAACATTAGCAATATAAAGTACCGGCTTTGCTGTCAATAAAAATAGCCGTCGGCTAACGAATGCTTCTTCCGGTGAAAGAGGCAATGTCCGTACTGGATTACCCGCATCGATATGCACTTTGATTTTCTCTAAGACCTCTTTCTCAAAAAGCGCTTCTTTGTTCCCACCTTTACTTGTTTTACTTGCCTTGAATAACGCTTTTTCAACCGTATCCATATCAGCAAGTGCTAATTCCGTATTGATAATTTCAATATCATTGATCGGGTCGACGCGCCCTTCAACATGAATAATATCACTGTGCTCAAAGCAACGCACAACGTGCGCAATAGCATCGGTTTCACGGATATTCGCGAGAAATTGATTGCCAAGGCCTTCGCCGCTGGCAGCCCCCTTCACCAGTCCGGCTATATCTACAAATTGCATCACAGCAGGCACTACCCGCTCTGGATTTACAATGTCAGATAATGCGGTTAACCGAGGGTCAGGAACAGTAACAACACCAACATTAGGCTCAATGGTGCAAAAAGGATAATTAGCGGCGTCAATCCCGGCCTGGGTCAACGCATTAAATAACGTTGATTTACCAACATTGGGCAAACCTACAATTCCACATTTAAATCCCATCACATACCTCTTAATTTAATTGACTCATCGCTACGGTTATATTGCCCGCTAGAATGGTCGGGAGCACCGCAACTGCGCGCTCAATTGCATCAACAATAAGTTGCCTGTCGTTCTGGGAAGGCTTACCCAATACATAATCTAACACCAACGCTTTGTCGCCAGGGTGGCCAATACCAATACGCAAACGATGAAATTCGTTTGTTCCCAAATGATTTATTATGTCTCGTAAGCCATTATGGCCACCATGTCCGCCACCTGTTTTTAACTTAAGACGACCGGCAGGGAGATCGAGATCATCATGAGCGACCAGTATTTCACTTGGCATAATTCTGTAAAAATCACAAATTGAA
>CANJFK010000221.1 GCA_947473535.1 Legionellaceae bacterium
AAGGCGCAGCGAGAGATCGCCGAAGGATGGCACAAGTGCCAATGCCAGGAGATCCCTCGCCTCACTTGGGATGACGTATGAAAAGTTACGATACTCGATTCCGCTCGGGATGAGGTACGACGGTAGACGTTACGTTATTTCTTTGGTTTTTAGTGGATGAATCGTTGGAATCACAATGACTTTATCCAAAACGACCAGGGATAAATCTGGCGCAGGATCCATTTCATTAACAACAGCCAAGTCTGATTTTCGTAAGGGAATTGATTGTAATTCCTGCCGAATTGCTGCGACGTAAAGCGCGGGTATCTTACTCTGAAGTGTGGGCTCAATGTCTGCTAACGGGCTTTGTTCTTGATTTATTGCAGGTTTAGGTATAATACTGTCATTACGCTCAGCCACCGCCTGAGTGGGTATAAAACCATTAGGATATAATGTGTAAATGACCCCTGAACCAATCAATAACACAACCAAAACCAAACGAAGAAACGTTCTGCTTTTGATGGGTTTCATGGTCTGCTCAATTATATCGATCCGGTTGTCCTGATGCATGCCAACAATATTATTTTCCGTTAATTGAAAAAATTGTTTGATTCGCTTGTCCGACGACATAAGTTATTCCTCCTCGATTGAAGCTACTGACAAGTCATCCCTCTTGGCTCCGACAATATGATTGAGCACAGTATAACACATGTCGCAATTGTTCTTCCGTTACACTATCATCCAGATAACAATCCCCTGGCGATCGCATCAACACAAAACGTAGACGCTTATTTTGTATTTTTTTATCATTAAACATCAGTGTGTAGAGTAATTTCAAATCAATATCGTCAGGTATCCTGCAAGGCAACATCGCCTGTGCTAGCATTGTATCAAGGTCAGTAAGTGCCGTGTGATTCAAATAGCCTAATTGATGAGATAATAATGCCGCGCAATATAAGCCTATCGCAACCGCTTCACCATGCAACCAACGTTGATAATGCGTGTAAGCTTCCAACGCGTGTGCAAACGTATGGCCAAGGTTCAATAATGCGCGCCGCCCCGTTTCAAGCTCATCTTCTTGCACGAATTGAGCTTTAATTTCACAGCATTCAGCAATTAAATCAGGCAATAAGGGTGATGTTGCGGATGTACACTCGCCCGCTAAAACCACACGGAGCTTATGCAAAAAACCATCGCCAGCCAATAATCCATACTTAATCACTTCGGCAAGGCCCGCGTTAAACTCACGGGAAGGCAGCGTTAATAACGTAGTTACATCCATAATCACGGCATGTGGTTGATAAAAACTACCAATCATATTTTTACCCTGAGGGTGATTAATTGCTGTTTTTCCGCCAATGGATGAATCGACTTGAGCCAACAAGGTCGTGGGAAGCTGGATATACCGAACGCCGCGCTGGTAAGTCGCCGCCGCAAAGCCCGTTAAATCACCAATCACCCCCCCGCCCAGCGCAAGCAATGTTGTATCTCGATGGTGACGATGCTTAATTAATGCATCATAAATGGTAAATAAACTTTGCTGATTTTTATGAACTTCACCATCAGAAAGTATCAGTACATCGCATTGGATCGCTGCAAATGCTTGCTGCACTTGCGCGAGATAAAGAGGAGCAATCGTGTCATTTGTTACGATCAGCACCTGGCCAGCACGAACATGACGCACCAATAACCCAGCATTTGATAAAAGATTTTTGCCGATATAGATAGGGTATTCATGCCGTGCTAATCGAACAGCCAGCGTTCTTAAATCAAGATTCACCATAAATATACTTAATAATATTATTCGCCACAGCCTTAACGGTTAATTTATCGGTTTCAAAACTAACATCGGCTAACTCTTCATAGAAAGGCTCACGCTCATCACGAAGCATTTCCAATCGACCTTCCAAATCATCTGTTTGCAATAGAGGACGCTTTGTATCTCGCTTCGTACGCTCAAATTGTTGTTGTAGCGATGTTTTAAGATAGATTACAGTACCGCGCCCAGCCAAGGCATTTCTATTTTCTGGGGTCATGATCACACCACCACCGGTGGCAAGTACAATATTATTTTTTTGTGTTAATTCATCGATTACCTTTAACTCACGCCGACGAAATCCCTCTTCCCCTTCAACATCAAAGATCCAGGAGATATCGGCGCCAGAACGTTCTTCAATCACTTCATCCGAATCATAGAACTCCAACTTGAGCTCTTTTGCCAAAGTACGGCCTATTGTGCTCTTTCCCGCCCCCATAGGCCCTATTAAAAATATGTTGCGTACTTTAACTATACTCATTTTTGATTTTATGCCCCATTAACTTCATTATGTATCACTATTCATATTTCATTAAAAAAATATAAGTAGTGGTCCTACTTTTGATCATTAGCTGCTATTATCCTAGGAGTAATGAAAATGAGCAACTCCTCATTTCTTATTCTTGTTTGCTTCCGGCTAAATAAGTGGCCAACAAAAGGCAAACGTCCTAAAAAAGGAACTCGAATAATCGTATTATTTTTATCTTGTTTATATATTCCACCTAACACAATGGTTTGCCCATTATCAACCAAAACACTCGTCTCAATTGCCTTGGTTAAAATAATTGGGACGCCTTGCACCCTTCGACCCGAATCAGAATCCTGATTAATCAACAAATCCATCAGTAATTTATTATCTGGCGTAATTTGTGGTGTCACCTTTAAGCGTAGCACAACTTTCTTAAAAGCAACGGATGTTGCCCCGCTGGCCATTGCCTCCTGATAAGGAATATCTTCACCCGACTCAATCACCGCCGCCTGCTGATTCGTGGTTACCAATTTCGGGCTGGCAACAACTTTAGCTCGCCCTTCACTCTCTAATGCTGAAAGCTCCATGTCCAGTAAAACACGATCGCCTAATTTTGCCAAGGCAATACCAATAGATGCCGGCGTTGCATCAAGTGGTATCGCGCCCAAATCAAGGTTCAAACGCTCAGGAATTGGGGTATCTACCGGCAAGATTCCCTGCGCACTTCGATTAGCCCCCTCAAGTGTACCACTTAAATAGGTGGATTTTGAAACCCCAAAACGCACTCCAATATCTTCAGCATAATGTTTGTTTATATTAACAATCCGAGCCTCAATCACGACCTGTCTGACAGGAACATCCAAACGGTGCACGAGTGCCTTAATCCGTTGAATCTGAGCCGGCGTATCTTGCAACCACAGAGTGTTTGTTCTTGCATCCACACTGATTGCACCACGATCAGACAATAACGAATTTGTTTTATCTTTAAGCATTACCGCAATATCAACCGCTTTAGCGTAGTTGACTTGTAATAAATCCGAACGCAAAGGCTGCAATTGTTGCGCTGCCAACTGCTCTTTAAACGATTCATTCAGTCGTGCGGCAATAACGGCCGCTTGATCAATTAATATTACATTACCTATTCGACGTTTATCCAATCCTTGGATGTTTAAAATAGTGTCAAGCGCTTGTTCCCAAGGGACATCATGTAAACGTAACGTGATATTTCCTGTTACCGTATCACTTACAACGATATTAATACCAGTAAAATCGGCTACTAACTGTAACACAGCACGGACTTGAATGTCCTGAAAATTCAATGAAATACACTTACCATCAACACCTGATGCCTGTACGCTGGCATGTTGCCCGTTACCTGTGGGTAGGTTATCCAGCGACTTAAAAGGGCTAGCGTGATGATTATTCTCTGAAATTAACGCGTTTGATGGTTCTTTAAACAGAGGAATCGGCGCAATGTA
>CANJFK010000222.1 GCA_947473535.1 Legionellaceae bacterium
AACACTAGGAGAGGAACGTGACTGTAAAATTAACTCAATTTGGATTAGCATCTGCTTTTTTGTTAGGTCTTTACGATGATAAATTTACATTTAAAATGTTAGCAGAACAGGGTGACTTTGGTCATGGAACATTTAACGCCATTGATGGAGAAATGATAGCCATAGACGGGACGTTTTATCGAGCAGACGTCGATGGAAACATTACAATAGTCAACCCTGAACAACGAACGCCCATTGCAAAGATGACGCATTTCAAACCAGACGACATCTTTCAACTTCAAGATATCGTTGACTATGCATCGTTTCAGAACCAAATCACCAACCATTTTCATAAAAAAAATACAATCTATGCCATACGTGTTGACGCAACATTTCAATCACTATTAGCGCGCTCAGAGTCTGCGCAAATCAAACCTTACGAGTCCATTAATATAAGCATTCCAAAATTACAACGATCATTTTTATTAGAAAACACACAAGGCAGCTTGATTGGTTATTTTGTGCCAGACGTATATAAATCGATCGTTTTATCAGGGTTTCATTTTCATTATATAAACGATAATCGAACCAAAGGCGGCCATGTATTTGACTTTAAATTTAACAAAGGAACAGTAAGTTTACAATATTGCACCGAATTGAGCGTCATACTGCCCTTATCAACTCAATTTGACCAGATGAATCTTAATCAAGACATTGATGATGCCTTACAAGTCGCAGAACATGGCAAAAAAGACATTAATATGACCTGACGGTGGCATGTATGCGAACAGCAATTGGTGCTGCTAAGCGAGCCTTATTAAATATCTAACACAAATGCCCCAGATCAGGGTAAACGCATCTTATGACCAGATTTAAACCGTATTATCCGATCAGCGACCGTCAGGAAGTGTTTACGAAGCAACAAAGCAAGAGGGACACATTCGTGAACACTCCCTGACGGTCGCGGCTCGGACAGACTGACTTGGTATTAATCTAAAAATTAAGACGCGTTTACCCTGTGCCCCAGATATTTATTTGAAATACCAAGACACACTGATGTATGCTATCTTTTATAGTAACTTCACGTGCTAAGACAAAATCACGCATGACATTAAATACAAGTAAAGCCTCTGCTATTAATTTCAACATAAAAAAAAGAATAATTTATGGCGTTTTCGCCGTTATTTTTTTAATCGCTATAATAACTTGGCTAATCATTAATCTTTTAAACTACACAAACTCACCTAACGTTTTTTTAGGCACCACGTTTAGTATGACTATCCCACAAGTTCAGCGGGCGTTAAAACACCATGATATTCAATTGTTCGATCGAATCACGTTCGAACAACTTAAATCCACGCCTAAATCGCTGTTTTGGAGTAAACATGCAATACCATTTTTTTATGATACAGAAATTAAAACAGTGCATAAATACATGCCAGCGATTGAAATGTTTAATTCACAAGTTATTGCTGAATTTGAGTTTTACAATAACCACTTAGGGCATATTGAACTTCACGTCTTTCCGTTAGAAAAACAAAACGCAATGCACGTTATTGAATCTATTACGAGCCAATTGCAAAGCCGGTTTCAACCGGCTATAAAAAACACATACCCTGTCTCAGGCAATAAATTAGCCGATAACACGTTGCAAAAAACACAACAATCTACTCAATCAATACCTGATGCATACAGTTTATCTTATCAAAAACATAATATTTTACTAAGTTTATGGGTTAATTTAACGGATACGGCCAACCCGATTATTCATATTTATATAACACCATCACTTAATCAGTATGCAACACATAGGAAATACAATGATGAGATTGCGTTCACGTAGGCCTGCTTCAAAAGTTCGCATCAATCAGTTTGAGTGCGCCCACGTAGGCGTAGGCCAATTAAACAGATAATGATGGCGCCTAAGCACGCACAAGCTGGAATAATCATCAGCGCCCAATGATATGCAATAATACCATATTGCTTTATACCACCATGGTTAAGTGATCCCAACCAAAAAACATCCATGACTCTACCGATTGACGTGTGAAAAAACGATCCACCCAACATATTGATACAATTCAAGAAGGCAATTGTAACCCCTAAATATTGAGGTTTAACTAATTCAGAGCCCGCGGAAAATACAATGACTTGATAACAACACATGATGCCTATAGAGAAAAATAAAGAGGCAAGTGCCCACCAGTGATAAATGGTTGTGGTTAGTAGTAAGACGAAGGCGAATGCCATTCCAAACCCACACGAGGCAATAAGAACGTAATTACCTAATTTTTTACTCAGTAATGCTAATAAGGGTCCACCAAAAAGCATTCCAAAAAATACAAAGGATATCAGTCCAGCTGCTTCATTTTTGCTTATTGAATAGGCTAACATTAAATAAGGGACGCCCCAAACATCACTAAATCCTTCTAACGATCCAACCATTAAGAGATTTGAACAGGCTAACAACCACATGATGGGAGATGAAAGAAGCACTTTAAAATAGGATAGTTTAAACGACTCGTCACTTGACCCATTACTTCGTTGAGGTGAGCGCAGAACCATTAATGTGGAACAACCAATAACGATTGAAACAACGGCAAGCATCACAGCAACACTTTTCCAATGATAAAGTTCGATAAATACACTAATAGGTTTTCCGCCATAGATTGCACCCATTAAACCCACTGTAAATGATAAACCTATCATTTTTGTATATTTATTGAATGGAAACCATTGCGATACAACTTTAGAGATACCTAAAAAACCAACGGCCGAACCAGCGCCCACTAAGAATCGACTAAAACACGCAACGTACCAACCATGACTATAAGTGAAAAATAGCGTTGCTACGCCACACAACGCTGCAAAAATGAAAACGATGTATTTCGGACTAAAACGTTCAAGGAGACAAGCAACAGGGATTTGCATCCCTGAATAGCCATAATAGTAGCAGGCTGCGATAATTCCAAATTGGCTAGCATCAATGGAAAACTGTTCCATGATTTGATGCATCATTAACCCAGGCCATAAGCGCAAGATAAATTGATAAGCAAAGAATATCAATGGGAAAAACCACATAACAAAAGGCAAATAGTTATTTTTTTTAGTCAACATATGCAACCTCATCAGCTGAAGGTTTATTAGGATTGTAACGATAAAAAATGAGTGTGTTCGATGAGTTCGGCTTTTCAGCCAATAATAATGGAGTAGATAGCAGTGATGTTGATGTTTAAGCAAGACATGGTTTATTCTGGGTAGTATGTATAAATTATGTTTTAATCATACAGTAATGAATAGATTATGCAAATAATTTAGGTCAACAGATTGTAATGGAGCAATGAAGCGCTATAAATCTACCCTAGCCCCCCTTTTTCAAAGGGGGGCTAGGGTAGCGCCATTGCTTTTAGGTGTAGTGCCTATGTAACGACACTTCATTGAAGCGCTTCCTTCTCCCCTCTCGGGGAGAAGGAATTAATCGTTACAAAGGAACTACACCCATTGCTTTTTTAGCCATGTTCATCGTTTCGGCCTAATCATCGAAAAATGTCTTCCCCACGAAGGCGGGGATCCATCGCTGCAAAAAGCTGAGAGCCAGTGTAGAAATGGATTCCCGCCTTCGCGGGAAAGACAACGTAGCCAAGGCCTCTCTTTTAAATAACGTTATTTAGCCGCAATAACCTCAACTTGTAAATTGGCAATCACGTCACTGTGT
>CANJFK010000223.1 GCA_947473535.1 Legionellaceae bacterium
AAAATGTGGTTCCTCTTGCCTCCTCGAAAAAACATCTAAACCATCGGATTTTGGGGCGACTTGAGCCAACACCTTCATTGAAGTACAGAAAAGCGGGATAGATCAGAATGTGGCAGATTTTGCAAATTTAAAAACTTGATCATCGAGTATATAGACCTTTAGTAGACAACACTTGAACCGGCGAAACATGAAGAGGATTGGCCTTTCTCATAGGCGGTGTCTGTCGATTGAGTTCTTCATCACTCACATCTTCATCGTCCTGCGCCTGGGTTGCCGTATACCGCACACTTGGCTGCACACGTGCATGTGTATTTACATGAAACATCTCATCATCTTCGCCTGAGTTTACGCGCCTAAGGAGGGTATTGTTCATAGTACGTGTAGAACTGCGATGTTGTTCACCCATTTCTTGATCTTCGTTTAACTCAAAGTCAGCGTCAAAGCCCTCTTCAACGTCAACATCAGCACCTAAATTTGTAGCACTGACCACCAATTTAGCCATTAACGCAGACATCACGCCTACAACGGCAGCAGACAATGCCGTGACCAAACCAACAGCAGCGAGGCCAGCCCAAGCGAATACAGGAGAAGAAGCGACCACGGCTATCAATGCAACCAGAGCCACTGGCGGGAAAATAACAGAAAGAACCAAGGCAACAAACCCTAACGCAACAAGCGTACCAAACGCAATAACACCCCAATTCCTCGCAAAAAAACCTGGCTGTTTATCATGATTAGGCTGGTCCGCATCATCCAAATCGATACCATCCATACGATCCATATTATTATTTAGTAATCCCTTACCAGCACCGAATTTACGGCGTCCAGCTGATTCGTCTCTCTCTTGCATTGCTATACTCCTACGTAGTTAGAAATCCGCCAATAGATTATCACAAGCAAAACAACAATGAAAGAAAAGTATACAAATGGTTGTAAAGTTAATGTCAGGTCGGGGTGGCGCAGCCATCAAGGATATTATCTGTAGGTCGACGGGGTATAATGCGTCGGATCAGCAATATTTGCCTCAGCAAAGCCTTGACGCCGTAAAACACAGCTATCACATCGCCCACAAGCAGCACCTTGATTATCTAATTGATAACACGATACGGTTAAACCATAATCAATCCCTAACCGCACGCCCGTTTGAATAATCTCGGCTTTCGTAAGATGTAGCAATGGGGTTTGAATCGTAAACCGCTCACCATTAACCCCCGCTTTTGTGGCAAGATTAGCTAATGATTGAAAGGCACTGATGAACGCGGGCCGACAGTCTGGGTAGCCTGAATAATCAACCGCATTGACACCAATAAAGATATCATAAGCCCCAATCGCCTCGGCAAAGCTCAACGCAATGCTTAAGAAAACCGTATTACGTGCCGGTACGTAAGTCACGGGGATTTCACCAGTCCCGTTACAATCAGGTACCTCAATCTGCATGTCAGTGAGTGCTGAGCCACCAAACTGACCTATATCAAGCGCCACTAATCGATGTTCGGCAATGCCCATCCGCTGCGCTATGCTCCGTGCTGCAACCAATTCGTGTGAATGCCGTTGCTCATAAACAAAACTTAATGCATGGCAAGAAAACCCTTGCGCCTTCGCTAAGCTCAAACACGTGGTTGAATCCAGTCCACCCGAAAATAAAATCACTGCTTTTTTCATTCGTAGTTACCTGATAGAATACTGCACATATAATCATTCAAGAAAGAGATAACGGTGTCAACTCAACTTTTTCCTGTCATTCTTGCTGGTGGTTCAGGTACCCGATTATGGCCGTTATCACGTAAAAATTTTCCCAAACAATTTTTACGTCTTCAAGGTGAATCCTCTCTGCTGCAACAAACCATGCATCGCGCTATGAAGCTACCTCAAACCAATACGCTCATCGTCAGCAATGACGCACATTATTTTCTGTGCCAAGAGCAATTGCAAGCATTTGCTTCAAACGTTACGTATATACTTGAACCCTGCCTGCGAAACACAGCGCCGGCCAGTGCCTCTGCCGCACACCATATTGTTAATCTGGCCGGGCGGGATGCAGTGATGTTACTCCTACCGTCGGATCACTGGATTGCGGATGATGATGCATGGCAACAGGCCATGTTACAAGGTGTACAATATGCAACAGAGCACCACGCGGTGGTTACCTTTGGCATTAAGCCAGATAGTCCTAAAACAGGCTATGGTTATATTGAAGCGGCAGACGCGCTAAGCGGGAATGTACTAGCGGTCCGTAGTTTTCGAGAAAAACCGGATGCATCGACAGCAGAATCATTTATTGCTGATGGCAATTATTTTTGGAATAGCGGGATGTCTGTCTGTCGTGCTGGCGTATACCTTGATGAATTAAAACGTTACGAGCAGGATATGTTTCAACACAGCGAACAAGCCGTAGCAAATGGTTATCGTTACCATGACTACCTTCGCCTCGAGATGCACGCCTTTGAACAATGCCGTGCTGAGTCAATTGATTACGCCATTATGGAAAAAACGGATAAAGCGGTAGTTATTCCAGTCAATATTCAATGGAGTGATCTGGGGTGTTGGACCGCCGTAGCTGAAAGCAATCCATTAGATGACAACGGAAACTCCTTGCGTGGCAAAGTTATCACGCAAGACAGCCATAATTGTTTCATTAGCAGCACCGATACCTTGGTCACTACATTAGGCATTTGCGATCAAATCATTGTTGCCACAGCGGATGCCATACTCGTGGCCGACAAGCGATACTCGCAGCAAGTGAAAGAGATTGTTAATGCCCTCGGTATAGAGCATAAACAATTAGCTGATGAGCATCAACGAGTGTCCCGTCCCTGGGGATATTACGAGGTTCTGGCAGAAGGGGCTACCTTTAAAGTCAAACGGTTAATGGTGAAGCCGGGGGCTGAGCTGTCACTGCAGATGCATCAACACCGCGCCGAACACTGGGTTGTTGTTGGCGGTGAAGCCATGATAATAAATGATGGGCAAGTCATGCAATTATCCGTGAACCAGTCAACCTACATTCCAAAGCAAACACGCCACCGGCTCAGCAATAAAGGAATCGAACCACTATACGTTATCGAAATTCAAAGCGGCAGCTATTTAGGCGAAGACGACATCACTCGCTTTGATGATAAATATCAACGCAAAACAATAGAAACAAGGTAACTGCTCACGCCGTATGAGCAGTTACGAAACCAGTTAAAAATAGCCCCGCCATTTTCTCCACAAAAAACCCATTTTGCGCCAATTTTATACACAAAGACTTGCTTGATTGCTAATACAATGGTAAGGTGTTAATTTAAAAACCGCTATGTAAATTTTTGGGGTTGTTTATGGCTAAACAAAGCGCACTTAATCGTAAGAAAAAACAAGCTCAACAAAGAGCGCCATACAGTGCGTTTATCAAAGATAAACAACGCTTTTTCTCAGCACTTTCTAAAAGCAATACAGCAACTGAAACCGCTCATCTAAACGATGCGGAGAAAGCACGACGTGATCTTTCTTTTGCAATAGATAAAGCCAACCAAAAGCAAGCCGCTGGTAAGGAAAAAAACTACCGGTTTTTAGCTAAAAATAATAGTTGGATTGAATCAGAACAAAAACAGTTAATGTCTATTCTTAAAAAAAATGATGGTGAGCATGCCGCTATTGTAAAAAAGCTAACGCAATTAGCTAACGACAGAGAGAAAAATGAGGAC
>CANJFK010000224.1 GCA_947473535.1 Legionellaceae bacterium
AAAGGCGGATAACAAAATAGTAACAAACGTGAGTGTGTTTTCATGAACCCATGCTAATAGATAGCGTTTATGTTCATGAACGATCGCTTGATGGTTTTGTAATTGTTTTTCTACCACGGCAATCGCAATCATCACTTGTTTTCTACTGCTCATGACCGAGCTCCTAGATATTGTCTAGTTTTTTCAAAGCTCATTTTTTTTAAATTGAACTGCAAATAGATAAACAACAAATAAAGCACCATCATGTTGAACAATAAAGTGCACGCAATTGCAATAATAACATTGCCGCAAGCTAACATAACGGCGTAGCCCAGCATACACATGGTCGCTAACCACGCCGCCATCAAAACAACAAAAAATAGGCACACAGTGGCTATTAACGGAAAAATACTAAGCCCCGCAAGTCTCGCTTCTAACGTTACCATGGAGATGAATAATTTCACCTCCTCAAGTTTGTTGGAAACCAATCCTTCTAGCGCATTAAAAACCTGCATTATTTTCTAAATAATGAAGATAATAAAAAGCCAATACCACCAGCAATCAAAACGGCTTGTAGTGGTTTTTTTCGTACTTTGTCTAACACTTCATTTGAATACGCTTCAAGATCTTTTTCCGCCACGCCCATTTTCTTTAATCCCTCTTCATACAACTCAGTCGCAAGTTTTTTACTTTCATTCAGTAATTGAACAGCCGCCTCACCAACATGCGCGTGTTTAGCATTACCGTTTAATTTACCTTGATTTAAATCTTCCATTTTATTTCTCCTTTTCATTCCGTGTCGCACTTAAGCTTAGTTGAATAACTCGATAAATTCAAATCCAAACAATATTGCGCGCATTCCTAATGTTTTATTTAGTCTGGTCGATTACATAAACAAGGATCATTAGTAGTTGCCAAAAACAATAAAAATTATAAGGAGAGGGCAATGTCACACAATCAAGTATTGCAGGATTCATTCCTCGATGCATTAAAAAGAGAAAACGTGCCTGTATCCGTTTTTTTGGTTAATGGAATTAAATTGCATGGGATGGTTGATGATTTCGATCAAGACGTGATTATGTTGAAAAGTGCCATCACGCAAATGGTCTATAAGCATGCCATATCAACCGTTGTTCCATCACGCATAGTCACATTAGCCCCTGGTGAGCAAGGCGATTCTATGGCAGACTGACGCCAATCTATATTTTTGGAAAAATAGCTTTGATTGAACGTCCTCAAGGTGGTGAACGAGCGATTCTGGTGCAATTAGCCCTTCCTGGCATCGATGCTGAACAGGCATTAGCTGAATTTAGCGAGCTCGCCCTGTCAGCAAATGCTGTTGTTTTGGAATGTGTGTTAGGCACACGCGTGGCGCCAGACGCTAAATATTATGTTGGTCTTGGCAAAGCGAAGGAAATTCATGAGCTAGTTTTAGCTCATGAAGCTGAGTTGGTTTTAGTGAATCATGAGTTATCGCCCTCACAAGAGCGCAATTTAGAGCGATTGCTAGAATGCCGTGTTGTCGGTCGAAGTGGTTTGATTCTGGATATTTTTGCACAACGAGCGCGTACCTTTGAAGGCAAACTACAAGTTGAGTTAGCTCAATTACAACATTTATCGACGCGTTTAATTCGAGGCTGGACTCATCTTGAGCGTCAAAAAGGCGGCATCGGACTGCGCGGCCCGGGGGAAACGCAGCTGGAAACGGATCGGCGCTTGTTGCGCGACCGAATCAAGCTCATCAACAAGCGATTGGAGAAGGTACGGCGTAGCCGCGATCAAAACAGGCGCGCCAGGCAAAAAGCGGCCATGCCAACGGTATCATTCGTTGGATATACTAATGCGGGCAAATCATCCTTGTTTAATGCACTAACGGGCTCGGTCATCTATGCAGCCGATCAATTGTTCGCAACGCTCGATCCAACCATGCGCAAACTCAGTTTACCTGGCTCATCATCGGTTATTTTAGCGGATACAGTCGGATTTATTCGTGACCTGCCTCATCATTTAGTCAAAGCATTTCAAGCGACGCTAGAAGAAACAAAAGAGGCTGATTTATTGCTACACGTGATTGATGCCGCCGATCCAAATTGGCAGGAAACGGTTGAAACAGTACAGCGCGTATTAAAAGAAATTGGAATTGATGAACTTAAATTGATCCAGGTCTTCAACAAAATTGATTTACAGGACGGATGGCCCGCTAAGATAGACTGTGATGAAGGGCGTTGCAAGGTTTGGGTCTCCGCTGCAACGGGCGCGGGTCTTGACTTACTACGTGGGGCAATCGTTACTGAGTTGTATGGAGCAATCACTGAAGAAGACATTATTCTTGCGCCCCAGGATGCAAAACTCCGCGCTCAATTATATGAACTCGGAGCGGTGCTAAAGGAGACGCTTGTTAATGAGGGAGGCTGGAAATTAACCATCCGCCTAAATCAGGACAAAAAAAAACGCTTGGGAATGTGCTAAGGGCGTAAGAATAGAACGTTAATTCGGGCGTGATCCTCAATGAGAAGCAATCACCTCGTTCAAGCTCGCCATGGTCTGTCCGCCATACAACGTGTCAATTAATTGGCCTCGAGGATTAAGTACGAACGTGATTGGTACGACAGAAATATCGCCTAAATGTAAGAGCGCAGCTGGATTTTGTTTCAAGCTAGGGTAACGTATATTAAATTTCCTGACCATTCGTTGTTGCTTGTTTGTCGGTAGTGCATCGTAATTAACAGCAAATACAACCACATTGTTCGCTCGATTGTGTTCATAAAAGCGATTTAATTCAGCAATTTCATCAATACAAGGCCTACACCAACTCGCCCAATAATTAATAAATACCCATTTGCCTTTTAGCGATGAGAGGGCAATGTCATCACCATTTAGCGTTTGTAAGACATTATCTGCAACCGCAATGTGTGTAACTACGATTAAAATGGCGGCGATAAAAAGCGATCTAAGTGTGCGCATGCATGCTCCTCAACGAATAGAAATGCCATTGTTCACCGTTTCGGCCACTTTGTCTTTCCCGCGAAGGCGGGAATCCATTTCTACACTGGCTCCCAGCTTGTTGCGGAGATGGATCCCCGCCTTCGCGGGGAAGACATTTTTCGATGATTTGGCCGAAACGATGAACAAGGCCTTAAAAATCATGTAGGTTGGCGGGGCAGGCCCAATGGCGGCGACAACACTACATCTACGAACAATATTTGCGATTCTAACACGATTGGATTAAATTGGATCTGTTATCGTTTAACATTGGAGATAGTCAAATGGCAAAAATATTAGTTCTTTATTACTCTAGTTACGGACATATAGAAACCATGGCCAAAGAAGTCGTCAAAGGGGCATCGGAGGTAGATGGCGTATCGGTCGATCTTAAGCGCGTACCAGAAACAATGCCAGAAGACATAGCAAAGCAAGCGGGTGTGAAATTAAATCAACCGGCGGCCATTGCAAAGCCTGCTGATTTAGCCAACTATGACGCCATTATTTTCGGGACGCCTACTCGTTTCGGTAATATGGCCGCGCAAATGCGTAATTTTTTAGACCAAACAGGTGGTATGTGGGTGAGCGGCGCCCTCATTGGTAAAATAGGTAGTGTCTTTACATCAACAGGTACCGGTGGCGGCAATGAAACAACCATTACATCATTTTGGCACACACTCATTCATCATGGCATGGTGCTAGTCGGCGTTCCCTATTCC
>CANJFK010000225.1 GCA_947473535.1 Legionellaceae bacterium
GCAGACGAAAAAATCAAGTCGCCTAAAACACCTAAAACTCATCCGTAAAGGGTATATACTCGAAACACATGCGTTTTATTAAATAAAATAGTTTTGGTATTATAAATAAATGTTGCATATAATCCCATTCAGTGTAAAATTAGCCCAACTATGAAAACAAAATCACTCTATATCATTGTAGCCATTACGCTACTTATCCAATTGTACGTTTTATTTTGGCGCCCTGTGTCTCATGGGCCTAATCTTAGGCAAGTGCCGTTTGCACAACTGCCTAGCTGGGATAAAACGGATACAAAAAAATCATTGATAGCCTTTCAGGTGTCTTGTAAAGCGTTCTTAAGACAAGATCCTGATAGGGCCGTTGGGAGTCAATACATCGAGTTAACCGCAAAAGATTGGCATCCTGCATGCCGCGCGGCGAGCCAAATGACGATTTACTCAAAGGAAAGCGCTAGGACATTTTTTCAAACCTGGTTTACACCGGTTGAGTTTTATGATGAGAAGCCAGTGGGTGGGTTGTTTACGGGATATTATATGCCGTCGTTGCATGGCAGTTTAACACAGACAAAACGATATAACGTTCCAATTTATGGTTTGCCTCAGACGATGGTTACGATTAACTTAGGTCTATTTGCATCCGATTTAATGTACCGCAAAGCCGTTGGACGGGTCGATGGTCATAAAGTAGTGCCGTTTTATACACGTGAAGAAATTAATAGCGGTGCAATTGCTGCAAATACACCTGTCATTGCTTGGGTCGATAATCCGATTGATCGTTTGACGCTTGAGATTGAAGGTTCGGGTATCGTTAAGCTCACCGATGGCACACAAATGGCCGTGGGTTATGCCGGTGAAAATGGTGCAACCTACACGTCTATTGCTCGCGTATTGATTGATCAAGGTGTGATGACTCGAGATAATGCGTCCATGCAGCATATTTATCGTTATTTGACTGAGCATCCTGAACAAATTGATCTGGTTTTAAATCAAAACAAATCATTTGTCTTTTTTACTAAGTTAAAACAAGATGTCGCGCTTGGATCGCAAGGTGTTGCATTAACGCCTGGCTATTCTTTGGCGGTAGATCGTAAATGGATCCCCATGGGTGTTCCTATGTGGCTTGATACGACCAGGCCGGATCACCTGTCAGATCAGCAAAAATCGTTTCATCGGCTTATGATAGCTCAAGACACAGGCGGTGCCATTCGTGGTCCGGTTCGGGGTGATGTTTACTGGGGTGAGGGTGATAGAGCGACTGAAATAGCGGGCAGAATGAAAAATACCGGCCACTATTGGTTGTTATTGCCTCGGCACACGATCGAACGATTGAATGATAAATTAAAAGTTTAACTTGGGCGTAACCGGACTCCCATTTTCAATCGGGTACAACTGGAAAAAAAACACTAAACACTAGCCCCGTTCCTTCGCTTGGCAACTCAAGCGTAATCCGCCCATGATGCAGGTCACAAATTTGTTGTACAATAGCCAAACCAAGGCCGCTGCCCGTACTTTTATTACCGAGCACACGAAAAAAACGCTCGAATACTCTTGATTGTAACTCTTTGGGAATACCTGGCCCATTATCGTAAACTTCGAGGGCGACTTCATTGTTTTGTTGGTAAACTCGCACAGCAACGCGGCCATTTTGTTTGCAATAGCGAATGGCATTATCAACTAGGTTGCGAATTAAAATACTAATCGCCGTAAGATTGCCTGAAAAACAAGCCGTGTGTGCGTCGTGCTCAAACTCGAGCTCAATTTGTTTTTCGATTGCAGCAGGAGCAAGCATCGCTAATGTTTCTCGAGTGAGTTTGGTAAGATTCACCTTATCAAGGTCATTTATATTCGGTTCTTCAGAAACCAATTTGCCCATAATTAATAACTGTTGAACTATATGAGTGCTTCTGTTTACGCTGGTAATTAATTTATGTAAAGCAACGTTTTTTTCATCAATATTATTCGTATTCAGCGCGACTTGTGCTTGTGTTTTAAGTGCTGCAAGTGGCGTTCTCAGTTCATGCGCGGCATCGGCTGCGAAGCGTTTTTCACGTTCAAATCCTTCTTTTAGGCGATAAAAAAGCTTATTTAATTCATCAATAACTGGTTTTATTTCTTCAGGAACTTCTTTTATATCGACAGGTTCTAAATGGCTGGGTGCGCGATTGGCTACCTCCTGCGCAACGCGTACGAGGCTGTCTAAACCCCGGCCAATAATAATCCAAATGAGTAACCCAGATAATGGAAATGTAAGCAGCATGATGTATAAATCATCTTGCGCAATACGTCTGCCTAATTCATTACGTGTATCATTACGTTCTGCTAATACGGTACGAATACCTGCTTTCGCATTATATGTCGTAAACACGCGCCATTTTTGTTGATCCACGGTTTTATTGCTAAAACCATCTCGATCAGCAATTAATGAAATTTTGGGCGCTGTAGACGAGTGCAGCAAGAGCTTTCCTCCATCCGTCCACACTTGGAAATTGAATTTATCCAAATAGTATTTAGGTGAATTGTCGTAAATCTGGGAGTGTGGGTAATATATTTCGATATTTTTCGGTATTTTTTCCAATGTTTTTTGTATTTTCAGTAGGGGCCTTTGATGTAAATCATCACCTAATAACGCCTGATATGAAAGGGCAGAGACAGCCATTAGCGTATCTAAATGTTCTTGAATATCTTTTTGGTCCAAATAATAGTTACCAATCGCTGTTAATGTTGTAGTCAGCGCGATTGCGAATAACAGGTTAATCAGTAAAAATTTGCGGATAGAAATTTTCACAATAATCAAGTTCCAGTCTAGAGGCTAAATTCAGGATTGTTGTTTTTTTTCTGCCATGTAACCTACTCCACGAATAGTGCGTATAAAATTGGCATTGAGTTTTTTTCGCAAATTATGAATGTGCACTTCCAAAGCATTGCTATCGACATCTTCATCCCAACTATAGATGCTTTGCATCAGTTGTTCGCGGGATAAAACATGCCCACTATTCTCCAATAATTTTTGCAACAAGGCAAACTCGCGGCGTGGGACATTGACAGGTACGTTATCAACCAGCACGGAGTGCGCGGCAGGGTCAAGTGTGATGTTGTGATATTGAAGGACAGTGTCGGCTCGACCTTGGGATCGCCTGATTAACGCACGTACTCGTGCGCTTAATTCGTTTAAGTCGAACGGTTTCGTTATGTAATCATCAGCACCGCTATCGAGACCTTTGATACGGTCTTCAACGGACTCTCTTGCTGTCAAAATTATAACAGGCGTAGTGTTATTAGCCTGTCGAATAATTTGTAAGAGACTTATTCCTGAGAGCTTGGGTAAACTTAAATCTAAAATGATTAACTCAAATGAATCCGTTTTGATTGCAGCACGCGCAGTATCACCGTCTTTGAGCCACTCAACAATATAACCAAATTGAGTCAGGCCGGTTTTAACGGCGTCACCTAATAATTCATCATCTTCAACGAGCAATAGTCTCATTCTTAATCCTTAAGAATACTAGTTAATGTCTCCCGTTGGCTGCTCTATCGCATGTCTGGTCAGGTATATTGCTTGAAGAAAAACAAAAATCAGCATAAACCCAGCGCCACCAAACAGTTTGAAATTAACCCAAAAATCAGTGTCATAATAGTATGCAACATACAGGTTTAGTGCGCCCATAAA
>CANJFK010000226.1 GCA_947473535.1 Legionellaceae bacterium
AATCTCAAACTGGCTAAGGCCAAAGCAATCTTTGATTTACAGAAGATTCAAATTGAAGCAGCCCTTAAGGGTAAGATTTCAGAAGAAGATCGTATTCGCCTAAAGCTCATGCAAGCTATTGAATCTGAGAACATTGACCAAATTGATAAATACACCAAGATGTTGGATGATGCTCAGAAGAATACCGAGAAGCTAGTCAGCACCTTACAGAGCATTAAACCTTTAGATGATATATTCAAAAACTGGAACTTCTTGTCAGTAAAGGAGCAATTAGCAAGTCTTTCTAGTTATTTCAATAGTTTTGCTGGTTCAGCAGCTTCTGCCTTTGCTTCTTTAGGTTCAGCGCAAAAGGCTGCACTTGGTGGCTATGTGCCATTCGTGGGAGCAACTAACGCATCTCTAGGCATTACTTCTAATGGTGGTGCTACCACATCAATGCCATCCACTGTTGGACTAGGTACTTCTGGCACAGGCAATCAACTGCCTGTTGGCGTAACCATTAACACAAACATTGAAGGCTCAATTATTGCCGAGAATGATCTTAATGAAGCAATTAATAAAGCCTTAGCTGCTTCTGGTTGGGCTGGCACAGCTATTGGATATAGTCGTCAAGCAGTCATTACGGCGGTCTAATGGCACTTCCAGCAACCATTTCAGTATCCATAAACTTTGCTAATGGCCCAGCTTATGGCATTCCACTTACTTTAGATGATCCTGTTAAAGGTATTCTTGGTACGAATGTATTAGCTGATAACGCTGCTCTGGTTATTGATTACTCAACATCGACTACCAATATCGCTATTCGTAGAGGTCGCAATGTGTTGCAAGATACCTATGATGCAGGTCAGGCAACAGTCAGAATCTTAGACCCTAATGGTGACTTTAATCCTCAAAATACTTCTTCTCCAATTTACGGCTATCTTCAACCTGCTAGAAAACTTCGCATTTCTGCTAATTATTCTGGCACTGAGTATTACCTATTTTCAGGATATACAGCTGACTATCGCTACACATTCCCTCAAGGCCAAGAAACTGCTTATGTCACCATTACTGCCTTTGATGCTTTTAAGATATTCAATACCTCAGCTATAACTACAGTTACTGGATCAGCAGCAGGTCAGACTACTGGCACACGGATTGGCAAGATTCTAGACACAATCAACTGGCCAGCAACTATGCGAGATATTGACACAGGCCAGACAACCTGCCAAGCCGACCCTGCAAGTTCTAGAGCAGCCCTTACAGCCCTTAAAACGGTCGAACTGACTGAGTATGGTGCTTTTTATATTGACCCTGCTGGCAACGCTGTATTCCAAGACAGAGCCTTTACAACGGCATCTATTGGTGGCACTCCAACAGTCTTTAACCAGACCGGCACAGGCATTCCTTATGCCAATGTCAAGTTCGCCTTTGACGACAAGCTTGTCTATAACCAAGCCAACATCCAACGCACAGGTGGCACGACTCAAACTGCCAGCGATGCCACTTCTATTGACACTTATTTCTTACACTCATATACTCAACAGAATCTTCTTATGGAAACTGATGCGGTGGCTCTAGACTTTGCTAAAGCTTATGTGGCATCTCGCAAGGACACCAGTATTCGTATTGATGCCCTCACTCTTGACCTTTTGAGTCCCAATTATTCTGCCGGAGTAACAGCAGCTCTTAACCTTGATTACTTTGACCCAGTTACTATCACAAATACTACAGATAACGGATCAACAATAACCAAGACCCTACAGGTTCAAGGTGTTAGCCACGACATTACCCCTAATTCATGGCTAACAACATTCACAACATTAGAGCCAATAATTGATGGCTTCATTCTCAACTCGACATTATACGGTATCCTTGGGGTATCGTCTTTAAGTTACTAAGGAGCAATAATGGCAACATGGCCAGCAAAGACCACCTTCGCCAGTGGCGATGTCCTTTCCGCTACAGATATGAACACAATAGGCGGAGAACTCAATAGCCTATTCGGATCAACATACAGCGCTAAAACAGCTGCTTATACCTTTGCGCTAGGCGATGAAGGAAACATTTATTCAATGAACGCGGCAACAACACAACAATTCAACATACCTACAGATGCATCTGTAGCCTTTGCTGTTGGTACTGAAATCAATGTATTTTGGCTCACTGGTGCAGGACAGCCAACAATCGGCGCAGTGACTCCAGGAACCACAACAGTGATTTCAACTGGTGCAACTAGCGCGACACCTAAATTACGAGTTGCTAATTCAGGCGCAACATTAAAAAAGATTGCAGCTAACTCTTGGATCGTATTTGGAGACCTTGCATAATGACTCCGATGCTTGGAATTATGTCCAGTCAGATTTCAGGTCACTTAGTTAGTGGTGTAGTTGCTTCTGGTGGTACAACTGTTACTAGCGGTGGCTATAAATATCACACATTTACAGCTAACGGCACATTAACCGTTACAACTGGTGGCAAAGTAGATGTCATGCTTGTCGCTGGTGGCGGTGGTGTGACAGGTGATCAAGGCCAAGGCGGTGGAGCTGGTGGTTTATTAGTCACACTTAATAACACAATTACTGCAACTAATTATTCAATTGTTGTAGGCGGTGGCGGTGCTGGTCAAGCATCATCTAATGCAGCCAACGGTAGCAACTCAACCTTTAATTCACTGACAGCGATTGGTGGCGGTGGCGGTGACGCAGCATTCGCTTCAGTTGGAAGAAGTGGTGGTTCAGGTTCAGGCGGTAAATCTGCTAACTCAGCTGGTACTACAAATATTGCAGGCGGAGCTGGTACATCAGGACAAGGCAACACTGGTGGACTAGGTAATTATTATGCAGGCGGTGGTGGTGGCGGTGCAGGCGCAGTAGGAGGCGACGGTACAGGAACATCAAACCCTGGAACATCTCATACGGGAGGTTCAGGCGGTGCAGGTTCAAATACTTATTCAACATGGCACACAGCAACAAGCACAGGCGTAGGTGGTTACATTGCCGGTGGCGGAGGCGGAGCAATTTCTGCTGGCAACCCCGGAACAGATGGTTCTGGTGGTTCTGGTGGCGGAGGAGCAGCATCTGCAACTGGAAACGGCACATCTGGAACTGCTAACACAGGTGGCGGTGGCGGAGGCGGTGGCTATGCATCTGGAACAGTAAAAACTGGCGGTTCAGGCGGTTCAGGATTGGTCATTGTGAGGTACACAGTATGAGTCACTGGGCAGAATTAGATGAAAATAACTTTGTATTGAGAGTCGTAGTCGGTGATAATAATGAGCCAGATGAAGGCTATCAATGGTTAATAAATAACCTTGGTGGTACTTGGGTTCAGACTTCTTACACTGCAAAGATTCGAAAGAATTACGCTGGCATTGGATATAAATATGATTCAGTTCGAGATGCATTTATTGCTCCAGAGCCAGAAGGAAATCTTGGATTTGATGAAGAGACTTGTCAATGGATAATGCCTAAGGTGGAACACCCAAATGAAGCCACGATTATCTAAAGCTGCAATCCAATTACGCGAGCAATGTGATGATTCCTTCCCAGATCGTGACAGGGCATCGGATGGTTGGGTCGGTGATACCCGACACGCTGCTCGTAAGTCTGATCATAATCCAGATGAGCAGGGCTGGGTTCGTGCCATTGACCTTGATGCAGACCTATTCGGTGCAGGA
>CANJFK010000227.1 GCA_947473535.1 Legionellaceae bacterium
AATAGTATCACCTAAATAATCTTGGTGATCTAAATCAACCGTTGTTATTATTGCTAAATCCGAATCAATGATATTCGTCGCATCCAGGCGACCACCCATGCCGACTTCCAGAATAATGATATCAACCTTGACGTGTTTGAAGTGCAACAATGCAGCAAGCGTTGTCACTTCAAACGAAGTGAGCATTGTGCCCCCGGGAGCTTGCTCTATCGTCTTAAACGCCGCACATAATGCGTCATCACCAATCGGTTGTTGATTGACACGGATGCGTTCATTAAAAGCTAACAGATGCGGTGACGTATAACTTCCTACTTGATACCCAGCAGCGCAATAAATAGCCTCTAATGCTGAAACGGTCGATCCTTTGCCGTTTGTTCCTGCAACAGTGATAATTTTTGAATGTGGCGCCAGTATATCTAGCTGCTTCGCGACCTGTTTAATATTAACCAAACAAAGATTAATGGGTTGTTGATGCCTGTTTTCCAGAAAATAGAGCCAATCATTCAGCGTGAAATCATCAAAAATCGTCGTCAACATGATTTAAAACTCCGCGATGCGTTAACTTGGCAATAAGTTCTGCAATGGTGGACCGCAAGGCTTTGCGCTCAACAATCATGTCAATGTGCCCATGTTCAAGCAAAAATTCACTGCGTTGAAACCCGTCAGGTAACGTTTGACGTACCGTTTGTTCAATAACTCGTGGGCCCGCGAAACCGATCAAGGCCTTCGGCTCTGCAATAATAATATCACCTAAACTTGCAAAACTGGCTGAAACACCACCCATCGTTGGGTCCGTCAATACGACAATAAACGGTAAGCCTGTCTCAGCATATTTTGCAAGAACAGCGGATGTTTTAGCCATTTGCATCAATGAAAACAAGCCCTCTTGCATTCGTGCCCCGCCACTTGCAGTAAAACATATGTACGCTCGTTTTTCAGCAATAGCGACGTTCACGGCACGAACAAATTTCTCACCTACAGTAGCCCCCATCGAGCCACCCATAAAACTAAATTCAAACGCACTAACAACAACGGGCTGTTGCTTAAGCGTGCCTTTCAATACAATTAACGCTTCTTTCTCGCCCGTTGCTTTCTGAGCTTGTATGATTCTATCTTTGTATTTTTTTGAGTCTCGAAACTTTAAACGATCAATCGGTTCCAACTCGGATGCAATTTCATCTTGACCTAGGTCATCCAGAAATTGCGCCAATCGATTTCGTGCAGACAAGCGGTGATGATGATTGCATTTAGGACAAACAGATAGGTTTTTTTCAAGTTCTATACGATATAACACTTCATTACAGCTCGCGCACTTACCCCATAATCCTTCAGGCACACCTTTTTTCTGCGATGTTTCTGTTCTAATTTTGGAAGGCAGTAGTTTCTTCAGCCAACTCATAAACAATAATCCGTGTTATCCAATATGTTCAATATTATACCCTGAAATTAGCTTTGAACCTAATCCTCTGTGAAAGAGTACTGGAAAAAACAGCCTTGTTCATTGTTTCGGCCAAATCATCAAAAAATGTCTTCCCCGCGAAGGCGGGGATCCATCGCTGCAACAAGCTGGGAGCCAGTGTAGAAATGGATTCCCGCCTTCGCGGGAAAGACAACGTGGCCGAAACGATCAACAAGGCCGAAAAAAACAATTCAGTTTTTTTTAAATCAGCCGTCAACATAAGTACCTGAACTTAATTATCGGGGTAAACATGAAGCGCCTAACCATAATAATAATGACTGTTTTCCTCTCATTGACGCAACACATTGCTTGCGCTCAAGCGCGATTTGGTGAATCACTGTGTCATTCGCCAGACTATAATTGCTTGAAAACAAAACCCGGTGATAGCTGGGAAACGTTATTTCCAAATGAGCAAGAGCGCGATATTATTCGAAGAATCAATCGGATGAACATCACTTTACGTACAGGCATGACCATCGCAATTCCTAAAAATATCGATCGACTAACCATCTATGACGTGTCACCTTTTCCTCGATACATCGAATCAGATGGGGAAAAAACAATCTTTGTTAGTCAACAGCAACTCGCTTGGGGCGCCTATGACGAACAAGGCGAGTTAATTTGGTGGGGTCCCATCTCATCAGGTTCTGGTCGTTGCGGTATTCTCGATGGCAATTGTTTGACACCGTCAGGATCTTTTCGAGTGATTCGAAAACAAGACATCGATTGTATTTCAACTGTTTTCCCAAGGCGAGCGGATGGCAACAATGGTGGCGCCGTAATGCCCTATTGCATGCATTTTCTTCGCGGATTTGCACTCCATGGTAGTGATACGGTGCCAGGGTACCGTACAAGCCATGGTTGCGTAAGGATGTTCATTGAAGACGCTCGATGGTTAAATGAAGAATTCATTAATCTACCGGGTGGTGGCATGAAGGGCACAAAAGTAATAGTGGAATCAGTAACAGGATAAATAAATATAAATATAAATAACGCACATGGTGTAAAAATATACTACAATTAGTATTGTACTATATCTTACGGGTGGAATAACGATGAGCGATAAACCGAAATCCCACAATTTAGACCTCGATGAGCTTCAAACTGTCGATTTTGAAGCCGCGTTTATAATAGCCGCTGAGCACCACCCAGCAAAAGCTAAAGAAATGATTAATACGCTTATAGCACGGGACTTTGTGCAACAAGAGGCAATGATCAAGCAGTTTCAGTCAACCTTCCCGTCGATCCCTGACGCGTTAAATCAATTATTCAAAGAAAATCAAAATACCAAAAGAGAGTTCTATCTCATTGAATTGGCTGGTAAAATTTCTGAATTTGGAAAAAAAAATGGATTGGATTGCTCGCAAGATTATAATGCGATGCTTGGCGTGCACCATTCGTTAACGGAGTCACTTAAGGCCTATGAAGCATTACCAGACAAAACGGATAAACAATTCGAACGATTTAGAGTGGAATGGGTAAGCGCCATTAGAGTTCTTCGGCCTATACTAGCGAGAAGCCAAAGCCATTCCCCACAGTTTTTCCAGTCAGCAAACAACACCAAGCCCGCTAACAACACCCTATTGACGCAACAAGCTAGTGGACTATTTGAGGATGAGATTGACAAAATACCAAGTCATGAACATTCGATTAAATAACCTACCATCACATCAACAAAGAAAACGCCCCGGATACACCGCTATTCGCCAGAGCGACCTTCAAGCGATCCGTCATCAATTTATCTGCAAAAGGACCTACTCGGACTAAAAATCGTTGTTGATATTTTTCAATAAACACAGGTGATGGCGTTATTTTAGACAATTTATTTCGTAAAATCTCCGCCAATTTTCCCGATTCGAACGCCCCGGCTTGGAGATAATAATGCGCCGTATGGGATTTACCCGGACCTGTCGCCGTTAACGCTTCGATTTCCACAGGCGCCGTTCCTTTTGGAAATACACCTAACTTCACTGCCGCAGCGTAGGATAAATCAATAATTCGACCCGCATGGAAAGGGCCACGATCATTGACTTTAACAATCGCGACGCGACCATTACTTAGATTTTTAACTCGCACGTAAGTAGGAAGCGGCAATGTTTTGTGTGCCGCTGTCAAAGCGTACATATCGTAGTCTTCACCACTCGACGTGTGCTTGCTATGAAATTTAGTGCCAT
>CANJFK010000228.1 GCA_947473535.1 Legionellaceae bacterium
GATAAACACAGTGAAGATCCGGTGTTCACCGATACGCTAAGCCTCAACCTTGAACTGGTTGAACCTTCATTGGCAGGTCCTAAACGCCCCCAAGATAAAGTCAATTTGCAAACACTGCCGCAAGAATTTTCGGCCTTTCTTAACGAATCGGGCAAAGCGCTAGAAGCAGACAAATCCTTTGATGTTAGCGGTCACGAATTTGTCTTGCATCACGGCGATGTTGTGATTGCAGCAATCACCAGCTGTACCAATACATCAAACCCTAGTGTATTGATGGCAGCAGGTCTTGTTGCAAAAAAAGCATTGGAGAAAGGTTTACAACGCAAGCCGTGGGTTAAATCATCGTTAGCACCTGGTTCAAAAGTAGTAACTGATTATTTAAAGCATGCCGGTTTACAAACGTATCTCGACCAATTAGGCTTTAATTTAGTGGGTTACGGCTGTACAACATGTATCGGTAACTCAGGCCCATTGCCTGATGCCATTGCGCATAGCATAACAAACAATGATTTAGTGGTCTGTTCAGTGCTTTCCGGCAACCGAAATTTTGAAGGACGTGTGCATCCACAAGTGCGCGCGAACTGGTTGGCTTCACCACCGCTGGTTGTTGCGTATGCTTTAACAGGCACCACTCAAATTGATTTAAGCCGAGAGCCCATTGGTCAAGATCAAAACGGCGATGATGTGTATTTGAAAGATATTTGGCCATCAAATATTGAAGTGGCTGCCGAAGTTGCCAAAGTCAATGGTAGCATGTTCCGTAAAGAATATGCTGACGTGTTCAAAGGTGATGCCGAATGGCAGGCCATTAAAACGGGCAGCGGCAACACTTACAAATGGGACGAGAATTCAACTTATATTCAACATCCACCCTTCTTCCAGAATTTAAAAACAACGCCAGACGCCATTAAACCTGTTCATAAAGCCTATATATTAGCACTATTAGGTGACTCAATTACCACCGACCACATTTCACCTGCAGGCTCAATCAAGGCCAATTCGCCCGCAGGATTGTATCTGGAATCCAAGGGCGTTAGCGAAGCAGACTTTAACTCCTATGGTTCAAGACGCGGCAATCACGAAGTTATGATGCGCGGCACGTTTGCCAATATTCGTATTCGCAATGAAATGACACCTGATATTGAAGGTGGTTTTACTCGCCATATTCCATCCGGCCATGCCATGCCAATCTATGATGCAGCCATGCTTTATCAGCAAGAAAACCTGCCATTGGTTGTCATTGCAGGTAAAGAGTATGGCACAGGCTCATCACGTGATTGGGCCGCTAAAGGAACAACGTTACTGGGCGTCAAAGCGGTCATTACAGAAAGCTATGAACGCATCCACCGCTCTAATTTAATTGGAATGGGCGTATTACCCTTGCAATTTCAGGAAGGCATAACCAGAAAAACGTTACTGATTGATGGCAGTGAACGCATCAGTATTGCCATCACGGAGGGATTAAAACCAGGTGCCTTGCTGCCCGTTACTATCTCACGTGCCGATGGAAGTGAGCAACAAATTGAGGTAATCTGCCGTATTGATACTGCAAATGAACTGGAATACTACCGCCACGGCGGGATTTTGCAATATGTGTTGCGGAACTTGAAATAAAAAGTCGTGTGTAGGTTTCAACGTAGGTTGGCGTCGTGGGCCCAACAACTATTTTTAAACGAAGTTGATTGTTGAGCCTTACGGCGCCAACCTACACTATTAAAAGGATTTCACGTGCCTTCATCCAAACGCGTTTTGAGTGTTTTTTCACTTGTAATGATTAACGTCATCGCTGTCGATAGTCTGCGCACATTGCCAATAACAGCCAAACTCGGCTTAGGCTTGGTTTCTTATTATTTTGTTGCAGCGTTTGCATTTTTTATCCCTGTGGCACTTGTTGCCGCCGAATTAGCAACGGCATACCCCAAGACGGGGGGCATCTACGTATGGGTTCGTGAAGCATTTGGTCGACGGGCTGCATTTATTACGATCTGGTTACAATGGATATACAATATCGTTTGGTATCCCACCATTCTTGCCTTTATCGCCGCAACAGTGGCCTATCTTTTTTCGCCAGAGCTCGCTAATAATAAAGTATATTTATTAGTAACCATTGTTAGCTTATTTTGGCTATTCACGGTGCTCAATTGTTTTGGTATGAGGATATCAAGCATTGTTAGTATTATAGGCGCATCCATTGGAACGTTGCTACCGATGATAGGCATTACTATTTTAGGACTAGTGTGGCTTTGGCAAGGGCATCCAATACAAGTAAGCTACCCTACATCGTGGTTGCCTGATTTCAGTTCGCTAGGCAATTTATCGTTATTTTTATCGGTATTATTTGGCTTACTAGGGATGGAAATGTCCGCCGTCCACGCAGAGGAAGTTAAAAATCCACAACGTGATTATCCACGCGCACTCTTCTACTCAACCATCCTCATATTTTCCACGCTCGTGCTGGGCTCCATCGCCATTGTCATTGTTGTGCCCAGTAATACATTAAGCGTGGTGTCTGGTTTAATTGACGCCTACTCCATCTTCTTTAATTCCTACCATATGCCATGGATGACCAAAGTCACGGCTGCATGCATCATTATAGGCGGGTTAAGTGGTGTTTCAGCGTGGATCATCGGCCCAACGAAAGGTCTATTGGTATCCGCGCGCGATGGCTGCCTACCAAAACAATTTGCATACATTAATCGATACGGCGCACCTACCTTTATTCTAATTACGCAAGGCGTCATTTTCACCGTGCTCAGTAGTATATTTGTCCTGGTCGATTCCATCAATGCTGCTTATTGGATTTTGAGTGACATGTGCGGGCAACTCGCATTGCTCGTGTATGTGTTTATGTTTTCAGCGGCAATCAAATTGCGCTACAGTCACCCGGAAAAACACCGCGCCTATAAAATACCTGGCGGTCTTTTTGGGATGTGGTTGGTTGCGGGCACGGGTTTACTCTGTTGCGTTGCTACGATCATGCTCGGGTTTGTACCACCGACACAAATCCCCATTGACAACGTCCTATTTTTTGAAACGTGTCTTGTGGGTGGCTTGGTTATTTTTGTGATGTTGCCCTGGTTTTTAGCGCGACGAAATGAAATACATGACAGCGGCGATACAACATAAGGAAAATACATTGCTGTCGCCTGGGATTCAATGCGTCGAACCTCCCGGATTACTCTGCGTTCCATCCAAGCTACCTGGTGTTATTATTCAAAAAAGCTTAAGTAAGTGCCATTCGAGTCAGGCGCTTATAGTCGCGATCATATTTCCTATTGTGACCGTTGGGTACTAAAAAGCCCACTAACACGCTGTGGTTTACTGCGCGCATCGGGTGCTCCCAACTCCCTTGTCGTTATTGAACAAATTCAGACAACTTTTAGAACATTATCGAGGCGTTTTGAGGCGATTTTATTGCGTTTTGAAACACACCTTTACTAGGGCGGGGGGAGCAATTGTCAACACGCCCTATTACTTCATGACAAATCAATCTCAAATTCAGGCAATTCAGTTAGCTGATAACCCCACGCCTGACCATCTGTTTGATACCAAACTCGACATTGAGCAATTTATCCTCGACAAGCCGAAGCCTTTGCCCCTATTAGGGCGCGAAATGATGGATCAATCGGAACA
>CANJFK010000229.1 GCA_947473535.1 Legionellaceae bacterium
AGATTGCTTTTAATGGTACCTGCACGGCACGCGTGATGGTACGCTTGCTTCATTTGTCCAAGAATTTGGGGCTCTCCTAGCATCATTGAATCCAAACCACTTGCAACCCGTAGCGTATGGCGCACGCCACTATGCCCATGATGCATGTAGAAATAGGGAGTAATAAATTCAGGTGATAATTGATGTTCGCGTGCAAGCCACGGAACAATACTGGCCGGGTCGTTGGTATCGCAATAGATTTCAGTGCGATTGCAGGTCGATAAAATTGCTGCTTCGTTGACCGCGGGTAAACCCACTAAACCGTTGAGTAGTGTATCTTGCATCGCCACTGGTAGTGCGATTTTTTCACGCACAGCCAGCGGGGCAGTTTTATGATTAAGTCCGCAAGCGACAAATGCCATTGAATAAGAGCCAATAATGAAGAACGTGAATTGTAAACGATCACGCGCAAGATTTGTAGGGTTTGTTTTTAGTTCAACAACCATTTATTTTGAACTAAATTTACTCAAGTATTGCCGTATGTTGCCGTTAAAAGAATTAACATCACTAGTTTTTGTCACAAGGAGTAATTTATGGAAATTATTTTTCATGGAAGGCATGATAGCGATGAGGCGACAGAAAGCTTGTTGAGTATAATACGGTTATTTAATGAGCGCTATCATATTGGCCAATTCAGGGAGATGCATTTGTCCGTTACATTGGTCGACGAAGGGGGGGCTGATGTAGAGCTCGTAGACAGTGAAACGGATCAGGCCTATCGCGTGTTTGATGTTTATCGTCAAGGGTATGATTTAACTAAAAAAATAGGTCATCCCCTGTTAAAATTGGTGATTGATAACACATGATAGGACTCGGTTTTATGCATTTAGTATTAGCAATCGTTGCCATTATCGCAAGTTTATTGTTGGTTGTCGGCATTCATGAGGCAGGGCATGCTGTGGTGGCGCGTTTATGCAGCGTACAAATCAAACGCATCTCGATCGGGTTTGGTATGCCGCTGTTACGTTGGCAAGGTCGCGGCGGTTGTGAATGGGTGTGGGCATTGTGGCCGTTGGGTGGTTACGTGCAATTACTGAATACCCGGATTGCGCCAGTTGCAGCAGCGGACTACGGCCGTTGTTTTGACAAAAAACCAGTTTGGGTTCGGATTGTCATTTTATTGTCAGGTGCCGGTGCTAACATACTGATGGCGTGGTTTGCCTTAGCGTTGATCATGATGATCGGTCATAAACAAACGCCCCCAGTGATTGCGTCGGTTACTGTGCAAAGTATAGCTGCGCGTGCGGCATTGACCCCTGGTGATCAATTCATTCGAATTGCAAACATTAAAACCGAGTCATGGCAAACGGTCGGTATGCAGCTTATCAAACACTTGGGGCAGCATCAGGTACCGGTGGTTATGACATCTTCTACTGGGGTTACGCGTCAGACAGTTTTTGATTTGAGTGGGTGGCATTATACGCACAAGGATACGTCGTTACTTGCAAGCATTGGTGTTAGTCCGGATTTAGCGAGGCGTGGTGAACAACACGTGGCAGGCGTATCGTTAATCCAGGCATTATGTCAATCCTGGTTGCAAATGATATCGCTGTTGAGTTTTTTTCTGGTCATGCTCAAGCAGTTGTTGACTGGGGTTATTCCATTCATGTTGCTGCTCGGACCTTTCGGATTCTTTACAACGATGGTGGATTCATTTTTTCAAGGCGTGGTCGTGTTTTTATATTTTATCGCTAATTTGAGTCTTTCTGTGGCACTTATTAATTTGTTTCCTATACCCAGCCTGGATGGTGGCTCGATTATCTATGCGCTTGTAGAAAAAATTCGCGGGAAGCCTGTTTCCGTGGCGTTCGAAATATTATTACATCGCTTGATCTTTATTGCGTTTTGCCTTATTTTTATTCAATTATTGATGAATGATGTGCATCGATTGATGGCCACATAAAATAAGGGTATTTATCATGTCAGGTGATATAGCAGAACAAGTATTGCGTGCGACGACAAATGCAATGACAAAAAGCACTCAGCCTATTGCCGATCAAGCAGAACAGTTTAGTGACTATGCCGCATCACACGCCAAAAAGCTGGGAAATGGGATTGAAGCGGATGCAATAGGAATAGCGGTAGGTGCCGTAGTCGGGGGGCTTGCCATTTCTTGTCTAGCTGTTTCTTATCAGCTGGGTGCGGCATCAAAAAAGCGATTAGCTTTCGATAAAGAACGTCTTGCAGGTATTGCGACGTTTATCGTACCAAACAATAAAATGGAAACAGAACTTTACGCCGAAGAGCTGGTAATTAAAGACTTTATGGAGTTAATAAACCAGAAAGCGAATGAATCGTTTGCTACCTATTTAGGCATACAACACGGAATACTTGAAAATAATAAAGACGTTGATTTTTATTCTGTATTACCGTATTACCGTTTAAGCGAAAAATTAGAACAACCCGTGGCAAGCGCCGATTTACTTGATCAAGCGCGTAAAAATATCAGTTTGTTTTTTTCATCGGCTTTTCCTGAGTCGATGGCAGATATCGATAATGATTTTCAAATGGGTAATAAAGTAGTCGAATTTTTTGAGTCTGCGTTTGAGCAATCAAATTATTTGAATGACAAGGCTGCTCCCCGATTTATCATGATGAGTTTAGCGAATTTAGTGTGGAATCTTCAGCACCCCGTTGATTCAAACGGCTTTCCCTTGACGGTCAGTGAATGCATTGAATTATGTGACCAGGTTGATGCTTATTTAAGTGAACTGATGCGGGCAGGCACGCCAGATGTAGCGAGTCTCAGTAATGATGAAAATCAACTCTTAAGCTTCGTTCGGAAGGTTAAAACGCATACCGCATCGCTGCATAGAGCTTATGCTGATAAACAATCGCATGAATTAAATCTGGATGATGTCGCCAATAGCGCACATCGAACACTCCGAATCATGGACACGAATATCTATAAATTGATTTATAAACGATACAACCCCGTGAGTGGAAAATATAAACCAGATGCCAAAGCAGCTGAAGATATGGCGTATAAAATTGGCTATCTTAACGATCTGGTTCTTGAAAATCCGGACTTGCTTAAAGTCTTTGATCATTATTCATCGTTGATCCCAGCGGATGTGCAGGTCAATAAGCCTGCCATCACGGTAATGGATGCGTTGATCATTTTTTGTCATTTAACACGATCAGATAGAGCTAAGTTAACCAAAAAACTGCTGGCACGAAAGGTTGATTCGGCATTGGAGTTCGCTCAAACCCTAATGAAATTCGATCAAAAATTTATTAAACCGATTAAAGACCTGACTAAAAAAGTCCTGAAAGGAAAGGATTGGATGCCTCCCGATAAAGCAACGGTTGCATCGGACACGGCAGCTCGCCTAATACCCTTTATCACGCTTGTGATAAAGGATTTTCGTATCGCTGTCGATACACCACAGAGCCTGCTAGCAGCGAAAGGATCACAAACGGCGGTCGGGGGTGTAAGACTTTATAGTGGAGAAGAGCAGGCGGAAGCAATTAATCAAGAGGCCTCAACCACTGAAGCGCATTATAAGTGGGATTTACCCTTTTTATTGCAACTGGATAAAAAAACGGCGGATACATTAAAAGATCTACCTAAACAACAGTACCGGATGAC
>CANJFK010000230.1 GCA_947473535.1 Legionellaceae bacterium
GTTTCGTCCATTATCTCACGGATAGCTTTGCCTCCTAAAATTATTTCACTAGGATTACTGACGGAAAAGAATTTTTTGTCCATCACAGGTTTAAAATTCTCACTAGCATCGTTTCCATACTCAGCTTGATTTTCGCCATACATCACTAATTTAACCCCAAATTTTGCCGCCATTAATGGTCCAATTATCCGTTGACCAACGATGAAAGGTTGAAAAGGATGCAGCAGATTTAAAAATGCTTGTCGGGTTAGATAACCATGTAAAACACCATTCGGAGTAAACAGTATATTATCTAATCCACCTACGTGAATCCAGTTTTCGAAATTTTTCCAACCGATTTCAGTGTACTTGTGTGGGGCCCAAGTTACAGTAAGTGGATTCATCCCATATTTATATTTTAAAATATGCGATGTGTATGCACTATCTTTTCCACCACTACCGGGCACAATCACGTCGTAGCCCCCATCTTTTCGACGAAACCTATCGAGTGTCTGAATGAGGGCGTTTTCCCTCTTCTGCCAGTCAATCTGCTGTGATTTTACATAGTGATAGCGACATGCGTCACATATACCATCAGCATCAAAGCCAATGGTAGCCTTTTTCTCGATCCTAGCATGCCTAACCTCGACGGTCGAGCTTGGGCGTTGGTTTGATATAACACATCTTTTGCAGAAGATTACCTTTTCTGGCAGTCCGTAGTAATTGTTATTAGACATAGAACAATCATTATTTTTTTAGGCCCGATCAATAAAATATTTTTGCTTTGAATGACTCCAAAACCTGTCCATAGAAATAATTTCTTGGAATAGTCTAGCCGATCCTCCGTCTCCGAACAGGCATTCAGCTTTGCGAGGCAATTTTACAGCGCGGTTTATAGCTGTACAGATTCCATCAAACGTAATACTTGCATTAATTACAAGTGAACTCTTAACCCGGTTGTGTTGCCTACTTCCTAAATTCACAGCGGGAACTCCAAAATGAGGTGCTTCCCGAACACCTGCACTGGAGTTTCCAATCATAAAATCGGCGTGCTGCATCAAACTCAGAAAATATTCAAACCGCATTGATGGAAACAGTTTGAATCGTGGATGTGATGATATTAACTGATATTCATCCAAAATTGATTGCGCGCCAAGGTCATTATTTGGATAGATCACAATATAATTAAGACATGAATCTATCAGTGCATCAAGTAGGACTTTGGTCTGTTGACGGGTTTTATCAACCTCTGTCGTGACAGGATGAAATAACAGTATAGCATAATTGTCAAACCATATGCCATAATGTTGGCGAACATCATTTAAACTTGGCAGGTTGGTTGAATTCATGACGTCAACGTCTGGTGATCCTATTACATAAATTGTACTCTCGTGTTCACCAAGTTGAATAAGCCTCTTTGGGGCTGATTGGTTCGCCACAAAATGCACGTGCGACATTTTTGTCACCGCGTGCCGGATTAATTCATCGACAGTTCCCGAAACTTCACCTCCCTCGATGTGTCCGGTTAGAACGTTATTTAAAGCGCCAACTGCTGCACCAGCCAATGCTTCAACCCTATCTCCATGGATTATAATTAGGTCAGGTTTGATTTCGCGAACATAATCTGACAAACCGCTTATTGTCTTGGCAAGCACATTGTCCATTCCATCGTTGGAATTCTGGTTGATACACTTATATATATTTAAAAAACCAACACTCTCAACTTCGCTGCATGTATAACCGTATTTAGCAAGCATATGCATTCCGGTCACAAAAACATGCAATTCAAATTTTTTGTCAGAATGCAACGCTTGCATTAACGCCTTCAGCTTTCCGAAATCAGCTCGTGTTCCAGTTAAGAACAGAATTCTCCTTGGTTGTTTCACTTTTTAATTATTTAATATGCTCCCTAGTAAGCCGGGATCCTTTTTTGATTGGAGCGACAAGAGTATTTCCAATTAGCTTGTCATAATCGTTCGCGTTGAAATCTCCGCCACCCGGTCGACGCAACCATAAATTATCCTCTGTGAATACGTCACCTACGTTGAGATCTTCAGTGACGACAACAGATGCAAATGCAAATGCTATCGTAGGGGACTCAGCGTCGACTGCATCTTTGCTATCACCGCGGGCATCAAATATATTTTTTGATCCAATAATTAGATCCTTCAACTGACAAGGATCCATAGAACACACAATGTCAGGCCCTGGTCTACTGGCGTTATCTGTAAAATGCCTTTCAAGTATCCTTGCTCCAAGCGCTACAGAGCCCAAGCAAACGTGATTAGAGACCGTGTGATCAGATAATCCTATGACTGCATCTGGGAACGCGTTCCTTAGCTTTTGGATTGCCCCAAGCCGTACGAGATTGTATGGCGTTGGATAAACATTTGTGCAATGGAGTAATGCGAATGGGATTCGAGCTTTTCGCAATATTTCTACTGATGGCCTGACTGACTCAATTGAATTCATCCCAGTGCTCAAGATCACTGGTTTTCCGAACTTAGAGATATGACGTACCAACGGATAATTATTGCACTCTCCGGAACCAATCTTGTAAGCGGGTACATCAAATGCTGCTAGGCGATCCGCTGAGGCACGGGAAAACGGGGTGCTTATAAAAATACTTCCTTTTGATTGTATGTGCTGCATTAATTGGCGTTCATGCTGCTCGGATAACGCACAACGCTCCATGATCTCATAGATTGAAACATTGGCATTGCCTGGAATTACCTTTCGAGCTTCCTCCGACATTTCATCATCAATTACATGGGTTTGGTGTTTAATGATTTCAGCACCGGCTGCTATAGCTGCATCAGCCATTTCTATTGCCACATCAATAGACCCTTCATGGTTTATCCCGATTTCCGCAATAACAACAGGCTGGTACTCATCACCAATAAGACGTCCCGCAATGTTTATGTTAGGCATTTTGTTTTATTATGATTTCAGCCGCAATTTTTAAGTCGTCAAAACTATCTACATCTACACTTTCAGAAGCCGACATAATAAACGGAATACTCCCGTTCGATGGGAAGCCTTTATTATTTATAAAACTATCAATTCGGAATGCGTAAATAGCTCCGTTTGGATAAAAGCATAGCGGCAGGTCTTGTCGACACGCATTTGACATTTTCTCAGCGAATAGTGAAACCAATTTTCCGCTTTTGTCGAGTTGGAATGCTTTGTATGGTGATTTATCTGCCTCAACAACGCTGATTACGCCACCGCTTTTCGCCGTTTCCATAGCCTTTAAGGCGTGGTCGATATGCATCCAGTTCCGTAATGGTGACGTCGGCTGAAGATACACAATTACCGTATTTTCTTTTTTCAATACTTCGGGCAATGAGTCAATGAAATGGTAAACAACTTCATTTGCTGACGTCTTGTCATTAGCCAGTGCGGCGGGACGATTTAATATTGTGGCGCCAAGATTTTTCGACAACGTGAGAATCTCGGTATCATCTGAAGATACACACACATGATCTACAAGCAGTGCACATTGTGCCGCCTTTATAGTATATTCAATTAAAGGTTTACCAACTAAATTGACAATGTTTTTACGAGGTATTCCTTTTGATCCTCCACGTGCTGGGATTAATGCCACTACTTTACTGTTGTCGCGAAACATTTTAGCA
>CANJFK010000231.1 GCA_947473535.1 Legionellaceae bacterium
ATCGTGTTAATCGTTACCGGCCTATCGTTATAGTCTATTGTCTCTTCTAGTTCTATATCCGGTTGGTCTTTCAATTCGCGAACCACGGTCGTTGCGGCTTGGCTTGCCGCGCGAAATATGTCAACCGACCCGCGTTGGTTCAGGCTGATTAACGCATTGGATTGTGAAAAATAACAAACCAAATCGCTACGTTTTTTCTGACAATAATCATATAACGATTTTAAGTCATTATTGCCTAGCTTGTCTTTTGTTTGGACCTGGGCTTCAACTTGTGCAAAAAATTTAGTTAGCGCTTTGTATTGTTCATAGACTTGGTCGACTGTTTGGTCCTTCTTGTTGTCCTTCAGACTCGCTAGGATTTCAAAAAAATTTACACTGTACAATGTATCTTTATCGTAAAACGTAGTTAAAATTTGTTTAATATCGTCAAACTCAAGGTATAGGAGGGAATCTAACGTGTCTGGATCACTGGCCGTGATGACCCGTGAGCGTATTTCATCGAGATACGTATTCAATCGGCCATTTAAACCGGCGCTAATCCATCGGTTATGAGCGATATCATCCGTCAACAGCGTCGCGCGCGTGTTATTGATGAGCTGCAATATAGCTTCGGCTGATCTGGCCTGACCTAATTGCTCTATTAATGTCGCAGTCAACACGGCTCGATCGGTACTGACGTATGATCTAGTCCACCATTTATCTTTATAATCGGTTAATGTCGTGATCAGTTGGCTTTTAAGACTAGGAGCATCACCCCACAATGCATCGAAACCGGCGTTTTTCCACGCCGTTGTTTGATCGGGCATCGTGTTGTTCAGTTCGCTCATGAAGGTACGCAAATAAACCGTTTTTTTAGCTTCATGTTTACCCTGATGCCCATTAAGGATTGTTGCGTGGTTTTGATGGGCCAGGCTCACGGCGTCGATTATTGTTGTATCATTGCTCCACAGCGCCGCATTCATTAATTTTTGATATTGTTTTTTGTACTCAACGTGTTGTAAGTCATTGCCATTACGATAGGCTTTATAACGGAGAAATAAAAGGGCGCTTATGACCTCTTCAACTTGTTTAGCATCAGTTTTGACGCCTGGAAAAGTATATTTCCCGCCTAATAATCGTGTATACGTTGGTTTAGAAAGCTTGTCTGCCATGGTCTTAAATTGGGTTATTGTTGTTGCTTGTTTCAGCGCGATTAACTCGATAGACGGTTCGCCTGAATCCAGGGATGCAAAATCACAATAGACTTGATCGGCCGACAGTGTATCGTCAAGTTTGTTGAATTGACTTTGTTTGACATAATGCGTTGTCAATGCCGGGTGTCTCGCCTGGATCTCGGACAAAACGTCGACGGGTTTTAATGGCGTATTATCCGGTAATGTTAGTCCGGTTTTATAGCGCTCGCTCCATTTGGTGAGTAGTTCAATGATGGGGCTCGTTGGCGTGGTTAATTTGTTCCATTCCTCACAAGCAATGGTTGTGATGTCCGTTATTAATTGATTTGGATCATCGGATTGGTCTTGTAAAGCATTCCAACGCTCATCAACGTGTTGCAATAACAGATTCCAGTGTTTCAGTAATTGATCGCGGGTCACTTTTTTAGGCGCATTGACGCTCTTATTAATGATCGCAATGTATTGAAAAAATTGCTGATAGAGTATCTCTTTTAGATCATCAAATGATTCACGACGTTCGCGCTCTAATTCACGGGTTGCATTTCGATGGTTATTTAAATCACGAATGGCATGATTCAAGCCTGCAACACTCGATTCGATTCGCTTCACTTTCTGTTTGTCATTGTCATACGCCGCTAAAAATTCGCTACGGCGTACGATCAATCGAGTCTCGCCGTATTGACCCTTTCGGGCTGCACGACCCATTTTTTGTCGTTTAGAGCGTTCTAAATCTTCATTTGAATAAGGTTCAGTGTCTACATAGGTTTGCACAACATACAGATGACTTTTCTCTGCAGGTTTAATGTCTGTGCCTCGGTCAAATACGCTGGAAATGGTGATTACACCCTCTTGACCAGCACGCTCTTTACGGTCTTTTTCTTCTTCGTTACGCTCCTTGGAAGTCGTTTTTTCGCTACTGTAATACGCCTGGATTTCTTCATATTGATCACCGTATTTCCGTCGGTTTGCGTTTATAGCTGCAGTCAGTGCGGCCTCAATTTTTTTGCCTTGGGTATTGTTTTCGCAGATCAATAAGATAGGATTGCATTTGATGCCTTGTGCTTTTTTGGCAAGAACGCGAAGTACGTCGGCTACAATTTTATTGATATGATCGGTTTCTTCTCTATTCTCAAGCGTATGGCCTTTGTTTGATGTAAATTTTAGAATTCTATTTTTATACTGACTTAATTCGTTGATCTCGAAGGTTGCTGGTGCATCAATGTCTGTAAGCTGGTCTTTCATTATTGCCCCAGACGGCGTGATAACGGAGTAGGCAATTTTTCCATCTATTTTGCTTAAGTACACCGTTCCTTCTTCCATTTTTTTGCTGGACAATAAACCGAGGTTAGGCTCTTTTCGGTCTGCATCGTCTATATAATTTGCATTCGTCAAGATGGGGGGTAATTCATGACGATTTGCTTCTTGATAGGGTGGAATATCAGTAAAGCGAAAGCCATATTTTAACTGCTGTTCTTTTATTTCTCTGCTTGAGCCAACGGTGCCACTCATGCCCCATCGTCGTTTATATTGATTTAATAACAATTTACTGTTCAGTGATGTGATGTATGTTTTTTCTGGTTCAACCAGGAAATTAGCGATGCTTTTATTCTCTATTTTATCGTGAAGTTGGGCTCTAAGGCGCACATGTAAAAATTGTTGAATGGCATTGCTTAACTCGGCTGGAATATTGGGTCGGCCATTCGCAAGAATACAGGCCTTTGACACAATACCTTTCCTTGGATGTGAAAGCTGGACGATCCTGTATTTTTTTTCGCCGGTTTCTTCCGCTTTAATCATCCGCCTGGTTTTTCCCGCGGCGATCAGCCACGTTTCAAGTCTTTTTTGATAAAGCACTGGATTGGCTTCAAGTGTTTTTAATTGCGCTTTTTGATCTTTACTTTGTGCTTTGGTTCTTAACCAGCGTTGAGCTTCTTGAATAAATGCGTCGTCTGTTTTTTTCTTATCTTGTCTATCAGCAAACGGAATCAATGATTCGTAGATCCAGAGGTAGGGGCTTTCGTCAGGATCCGTGACAGGATCCAGCGATGTTGCAAAGCGGTAGCGGGTATTATCGTCCAAGGTTGAGAAATCGATTTCGTCCGCGACGATGGCTGAGTTTTCTGGGAACTCTTTACCCCATAACAACATTTTGGAACGAGCAAGCGCTATTTCAGACATGCTGGAGTAATGAATTCCGCCGTCCTTATAGTCGTCTGGTTTGCTTTCCGATGTAATTAAGGTGGTCGGGATCCCCAGGTAGTCATAAAATCCTTTATTCTCATCCAAACCTTCTTGTGCTAAAAATAAATTACTGGTGCAGACATCAACAGTTTTTCCTTCGAGCGATAGCATGCCCGCCGCGAGTGCTGCGGTTAATGATTTGCCTTGTCCTGTTTGAATTTGTGCAACGAAATCATCGTTTCTTTGCATGGCATTTAATAAA
>CANJFK010000232.1 GCA_947473535.1 Legionellaceae bacterium
ATAGATAATAACGTCAAAATCACTTCGTGAGTTTCAGAACCATCGTGCTGCCCACAGCCTGCTAATACTATTGCAAATTTACTCATAAACATTCCTTATTTTTTAGCCAGATAAAAAATGCATACAGTGATTATTAAATTTCACTGTGTTCTATATCTGACTGACTCAAGCGAATAATACCGTATTTGAAATATAGATCAATACTAATTCTCAATTTGTGAATTATTTTTTATGAATGACATGTTCGGTACAAGCATCCCCATTCCACAGATGCTTTGTGGTCTTGTAAGTCCACTCTGGGCCTAGGATGTATTGCACTTTAAAATTCATATAACAATGATCCAGTTTTGAGGAATCAACGCACCCTTTTAAATTTGGGAATGGATCATCATGAAATTGATAGACCAATTGATCGTCGGTTACAACGGGGAACTCTACACGCAATCCAACCAATTTATCTCGCTCTGCAACCAGACGCTCAAATTCAGATGGATTACCTTTTTGAGGAATTGCTCCGTAAGATTTTGATAGCCCTCTTTCCATCAAGGTAGCAAAATGTTGAAGCGCTTGGTCCTCGCCATATTGCTCTTTTAAAAGCTTAAATACATTTTCAAATAAACCAAAAAACGCTGCATTATAATTCATCGTTACACTCCTCTCTGATGTTATTTTTTCAACCTAAAACTTAACCCATTTGGTAGAGCATACGCTCCTCTTTACACTCATCAAATCTCACAACAGACAGCTTTTTTCTTAAGAAATAACTGCTTATCAATGCCAATATAGAAAACAAACTGATATAAATTCCTGGTGCAAAACTGGTGGTGTAATATTTTTCTACTACCATCAGTGCTAATGGCGTGGAACTACTAAAGACAGTGACACCTAAATTAAATGCCAATGACACCCCTGAATAACGTACGCCAAAAGGGAACAAGCCAACCAATATTGAAAAAATCACTGATGATATACAGGCCGTAAGAACTGAAAAAAACAGAATGGTGAATAAGATAAAATAAACATCACCGGTAGAAAATGCATAAAACATGAGTGGTGCGACAATCGTAATACCTAATGCACCAAAATTATAAATAACTTCCGGCTTAAACTTATCGCAGTATTTACCAATAAACGGCGTTATCCCAGCAACGATTAGAATCGTTGCTGCAACTATACTTAAACTCATGACATGTGAAACATTAAGATACGTATTCAAATAATATGGCATGTGTACAATGAGCACACTGGTGGTAATCGAGTAAATGGCAACAATTAAAAAACCATACAATAAACTCCAATGGTACTCACGGAATAGGGTTTTTGTTGGTTGTTGCACTAAAATATTGCTTTTTTCAGCAAGAGCAAATAACTTAAAATCATTCAGATAATATCTTAATAAAATTGCAACGATTCCGAATGGCAACGACAGGATAAACGGTAATCTCCACGCCCATGCATCGAGGGTATGATTGGACATCAAATGACTTGTCATCGTACATACTAAAATACCTAAGATAACGCCGACCAATACACTTGATAGCACTGAGGCGCCTATCACCCCTTTGTTTTTAAAGGCATACCGCTCGAATAATAAAACAACCGCACCACCCTCTTCACCACTGACAGCTAAGCCTTGTATTAAGCGCAATAAAATAAGCACAATCGGTGCGAAACACCCTATTGTTTGGTAACCAGGGATTAAGCCTATTGAAAATGTTGCTATTGCTGAAATGATGATTGTTTTAGAAAGCGCGTTACTTCGACCTTTTTTATCACCCACATATCCGAAAATAAGCGATCCTAATGGTCTTGTCAGATAGCCACCGGCAAAGATGCTAAACACCACAAAATAAGATAAAAATTTGTTTTGAAAATTAAAAAATGTCTGGCTTATTTCAGTGGTCAAAAATGCATAAATGGTAAAATCATAAAATTGCATTATGTTACCCACTAAAGCACCAAGATATCGTTTATTTATCATATTTTGTCATCCGAATAATGTTATTTTCGAGCCTGATTATTCGATCATTCTTCTCAGCGTTATATCCAATAATATTTTCATCAACAATGGGTGTAATTTGGTTAAAACAATGATCCCCCATTTGATAATACAATTCGCGCTGATCTTGCATCTGTAACACAAAATCATCCCCATTGGATTTGGTTGCAAAAGAGTATAAAAGCGTTAACCCTTCAATTCGTTTGATAAGAACAACACCTTTATTAATGCCATTCTTTCTTTCCATGGTATTTTTTAATAAACGGGCATACAGAGGATCATATGTTTCATCCCATGTATAAAAATTAAAATTGTTATAATAACTGGGTGAAATTGAGCCGTTATACAAATAGCTCCCATCCTTAAAAATATTATACGCAATTTGTGGATTGTAAGATAAAATAGACATTTTCCCCTCATGATCAACGACATTGAGCGAAAAATGATGGACATTATTGAGGCCAATAATTTCTTTATAGACTTTAGCTAATGTATAGCAATTTTCAAAAGACATTACTGCTGCATTTTCATGCAAAATCGGTGATTTGTGGCGAGGCAGCCGAATTATTTTTTCCATTAAAATACACCTATTCGACTATCGCGTCGATTTTAGCCAGCCATAGCAATATTTTCTAAGAACTCTTCCGTGATTCTTATTTCTAAACCTTTAAAAAAAGACTCAAAACACAGCTTAATCAATTGAACTCTATCATCACCCTCTGCATTTGCGACAATGATTTTATTGTACAATAAAAAACAAAAATCAATCGCATCACCGATTTTCGGATCAGGGATGTTTTTCAATAACGGCAACAATTCCTGTAATATCTTTTTAAAAACAGGTATATCTACATTAGAATATTTGTTGATTTCAGAGATCAGTGGGATAGCAGCCGCATGCAATTCGCCTGTCTTTATCATCCGCTCCTGCTCTAATAATATCCTATCTTCTAAATCTTTTTCATGGAATTCACCGCCAGGGCTTCCACGGCCGGTCATCAACCAAGCCGGATCAATTTTAAATAATTGCGCGTAAGTTGCAACATTCTCTAATGTTAAAGCCCTACTCCCACTTTCATGCTGGGAATAAGTAGACGCAGGAATGCCACTCGCATCTATAAATTTTTTAGCAGAATGATATCCAGCAGCAATTCTTACTATTTTTAATCTTTTTGGTATATCTTGCAAAAAACTGGTCATATATAAGCACAATTAGTAACGATTCGCGCCATACTATATGGCATTTGAGAAAATATCCATATAGTATTCTCATAAAAGAGAAACATTATATATCAATGATTGTATTATTGACAATTAGCAATCCATTCAGCAACTGAAGCAGAAACCTCAGGAATTGATAATGCCGTTGTATCCAACAAAGTTACATCCGCTAATGAATCCCAATGATTGAGCTGATCCCATCGACTAAACACCAAACCATCCCAACAATCATCTTTTATAACCTGTTGCAGCATCATCCACCTGTGCCAGCTGATGCTGATACACTTCTTTTATTCGCTCATATAACGATACTCGAAAACAAACATAATTATGTCCTCCCACTATTTCATGAAAATCAACGGGTATATTTTGTTGTCTCATTTGCTCACATA
>CANJFK010000233.1 GCA_947473535.1 Legionellaceae bacterium
CCAGGATAAAACCCAATCCCCGCCGTCGCCGTCTGCGTCCCATCCTTCAGCATCGCAGTCGATAGGCCAGTTGCCAAGTCTGCGATTAGCAGATTAAACGCAGTGCTGGTTATGGTCGTGCCGGTGACTACGGGCTGGCCTGCCGTGTTGATTATGAATACGCCGGATGAGTAACTCATTCTTGTACTCCTTGATCTTCAAGTTGCTTTGCCATCAGCGCGTTCTGCATCAAACGGGCTTGCGTTGAAACGGGCTTAGTTAATTCTTTCATACCGTTAGGATCAAGCATCTGTGCCAGCCTGGTTAGAATCCACGGATTTCGCTGTGCTGCGTAGGCTGCGGCAAGCGTAGGATTCCCAGACAAAACGCCTATACCAAGCGGCTGTTCCTTGCCATGTAGCAAAGCCCTACGCTCGCCTACGTTGACCGCATTCCATATTTTTGATGCTTCTGCATTGATCGGCGCAACGCCGGGAGCGTTTTGCTCAATCTGCAAACGAAGTTCACGCGCAATGGCTTTACGCGCATCGTCTGCACCGTCAGTCGCTATACCGTACTTAGTCTGTTGTTGATAATTGCGCTTAATGTCATTGGCTTGTTCAATCGGTATGTTTCTAGGAAATCCCGCCATCGTGTCGTATTCGTCTTGAATCCCTCTTAGGCGTTTTGACAGATAGCCGCCCACTCTTTGTTCTTGGTTCATCAAAGGATGCAACGCATTGGCAGCAACATCATCCCTTATTAATACTTTATTTCCATTTCTTGCCAACTCCGATTGTGCTGCATCGTTAAGAATTTCACCCTCATTTTTGAGTTGAGCGATGCCCTTCTTTGTTGGGCCAATGCCTTTCTCAAGGAAGGTATCAATTGCAGGGCCGACTTTTTTCCTCTGCAAGTCAACCAGAGTAGGACTGATGGCATGTTCCATCATGCTTTCAGCGCCACCACGCACTAATCTTGCACCTCCTCTAACGACAGAGGGCGTAAATGCGCCAACAGCCAATGCCCCCAAATCGCTTCCGGTGTATTCTTTTGTCCCTTGCGCTGCTAAACCAGACAACCCGCCAACAGCTAGATTTTTACCTGCATTAGAAACACCCCCAGACCCTAGCATTCCAACACCAGATTGCATTGCTGCCGCAAGCAGTCGTTCCTTTGTTGTTTTAGGTTCATTTTCTTCGCTTGTTGCACCTAATTTCCTAGCAAGCGCAGATGTATAGCTTGGCGGTGAACTTACATCGGGCCAATACTTCGGGTCTATATTGGCCGCACTCATCCCCATGCCGACAGCAGCCTTACCAAGATTGTATATACTTGATGGCGCGTTCAAGAATGTGTCTGGAATGCCTGCCAATCCTTCTACTGCGGCATTTCTAAGAACATCAGCGACGCGAGAGCTTTCAGGGCTGTTGGCTATAGCCCTTTCGGATAGAGGAGCCTTCTTTAACGAAGCTTTTTGAGAAACAAGCGCCGCTTCTTTTTCAAGAGTGAGAAGTTCAAGCTCCTCTTTCTCAGTTAGCGCCACTTTGTCTCCTTTGAAGCTCTCTCAAACGCTTCTCTTTAGAATCATTCCAGCCACCACTAGGCACAGAAGGCTCTGCTTCTATAGGCGGCATTTCCACAGTCAGAGGAATGTTGGACTTAATTCCTTTTGCTCTTGCATTATGTTGACTAATCACCCAACGAGCTTGTTTCTCGTTAATATTAAGAATCTTGTTAAGCGCCGACTTGTCCAAAGATATTTGACCGCCAGCCATTGCTTCTGCATACCGTCTATCAGCGTCGCTCAACCCTGTACCAGACCCAAATTGTTTGATGATTCTTCCTACGTTTTGAGCCATGTTTGCCGTATAGGCTTGCGCGTTCGCAGTTTCATCGCCGCCAAAATCTATTCCCGCTTGTTTCAATGCCTGTCCGACACTAACGATAAAGTTAGCGCCAAATCCAGTCACCATGCCGGATTTCATAATCTTCCGACCTTCATTTACAGTATTGATTACCGATATAGCATCATCAGCAGATTTGCGCCCTTTGACCAATTCATCAGCTTGTTCGGTGCCTAACTTGCTTTCAAATGCTTTTTCTTGTGGCGGCATGCTTGCCGACAAGCTGATATTTGGCGCATTGTCCAACTTCTTCAAGCCAACATATTTTCCGTTTTCATATTCTGCTTGATACAAGTCCTGTTTCTTATCGGAACCTGCCAATCTAACCACACCGGGAGGATCGTTCGGAAGTCTGGTAATCCCACCGGGAAGCTGTGATGACCAATTTTCAGGAATGGTTTTTACATCATTTCTAGGAACAGTCCCGATTGGTTGAATCCCGCCAATTTTCTGCGGCAATGTTGGTGCGCTTTGTGGCTGCTGTATTCCTTGCGGCGATGCTGGAGGCATAACTCCTTGTGGCGGCCTTCCAGTAGGATTATTTTCATCGTAAAGCATTGATCCTGGGGCCGCAGTTCCAATTCTTGCTGGCTGCGAAACTTTTTCAGGATCGAGAAACTGAATTTCTCCTTTATCACCCACAAGGTATGGCAATCCATCTCTAGTCCATTTCACCTCATGCCCGAATTTATTTGGCTCCAACATTTTTGCAAGCATCGGCCCTGCAATAGATGATGACATCGGATTCCCAGAAGATGCTCCCTCCATGATCTTCGCCATGTACTGCTCTTTAGATAACGGCGCAGCAGGAACAGCATCAGTGGCAGGAGTAACGCCTTTGTCCCAAAAGTCACCACCCGTTGCTGCTGCATCAAAAGATGATTCAGGCGTAGCAGGAATTGCAGCAGTACCTTGGAGACTCTTTAGCCAATCCGCATTCTCAATACGACCGCGAGCAGCAAGAGCCTTTGATTCCTCATCCAGTTTCCTATCCTCGTATCCAGCAGCACCGCCCTGTAGCAGTTTAGCAAGTCCGTGCGTCCATGAAGTCGGCACGACATAGCCGCCAGCATTCGGCTCGTTGGCAATGGGCTGCATCGCTTGCTGTTGCAGCAACTCAGCCATCTTGCGGCGACGCTCTATCGACTTTTGTTCAGCGCCATAGTCGGTGAAGGTATTGACGTTTTGGGAGTATTTATCAGCCATCACAGTATCCCGTAATCAACATACAAGTATCCGCTACCATGTTGATGCACAGCATCAGGCATAACTTGCGCCAGTTCATGGAAATCCCGCCCTAGCCCACATACCTCCCGCAGTACCTAGAGCGCCCATAAGCCCAGTATTAAACGAATTGGCGCTACCGGCTTGCTGGTTGTAGATATTCATATCCGCTTGCCCTTGCGCCTGCGCCGCGCCAAAAATAGGCGTCTGCCCGATATTAGTAGTGCTGTACCCTTGGAATGTAGGATTTGTCACTTGCGACCCAGTACGCAGCGCATTCAGTTCATTCAGTGGCAATGACCGCAGATAGGCTTGCTGCTGAATTTGTTGCTGCGTAGCCTGATTCCCGAGGTTCGCATTTGCCAGTCCCTGCTGGAACAACTGCTGTCCAACTTGGTTCCCAAGTGCTGCGTTTTGCTGCGCCATGCCAAATTGCTGTGCCGCCGTATTGTTGGCAAATTGGGCCTGACTTTGATTCTGTGCATTAGCCTGTGC
>CANJFK010000234.1 GCA_947473535.1 Legionellaceae bacterium
ATGGCAATTTCTTTGACCCCCGCATCGAGGGCCTTGTGCATGCCTTGCTCGTTTGGCACTAGTGCTGAGAAGTGCACCTCTGCTGGTTTATCAATTGAGCGAAAGACTTCATCACCATCTGCAAGTTGCGGAATGGCCTTGGCTGAGACAAAACTGGTTGCTTCAATGTGTTTCAAACCACTTTGGCTTAACATATTAATGAGTTCAATTTTGTTTTTGCTCGCGACAAAGGCTGGCTCATTTTGCAAACCATCGCGGGGTCCTACTTCAATAATTGTTACATGCTGTGGGTAATTCATAGTGGTTTAGGAACCTCGGAGTCCAGAGCGACTAACTCAGCCCCTTCGTTGACCTGCGCACCAATATCGTAAAAAATATGGCTTAAAAAGCCGCTATGTGGCGCGTGAATTGTGTGCTCCATTTTCATCGCTTCTAAGACCATTAATGCATCGCCCGCCTCAATTTTATCCCCCTTTTTTTTCAAAATTGCGACGACTGTTGCAGGCATTGGTGCTGTTAATTGTCCGTCAATCAGGTTGTGATTGCTCGCTTGATTTTGCCAATTGAATCGTTTAACGGTTATCGGGCCAAATTCCGTATAAAAAATAAATTGATCCGCGCTGCATTCCGCCCATACCCATTGGCTCCGTTGACCATCGTCAAGATGCAATTGATCGCCTGATAATTTAATTTTCCATGTAACCGTTTTGTTCTCGTGCTTCATTGTGACGTGCTCGAGATCAATCGCTGTGACAATGATGACTTGAGGTGAGTCCTGGATGATGTATCGTTGAGTCCAGTGGTCATTTATATGCATTTGCCAAGCGAATGTGTCGCGGCGTAAGCTGTCATGTTTGGAGATTGCATTTAAATAATCAACGCTGGCTGCCAAGAATAACGCGAATTGGGCCTCAGGATGTGGCATTTCGATGTGTTCTTGACTTAAGAAATTCGTACTAAATGTTGCGTTTACAAACGCCTCATGTTTCAAAATGGCTTGTAGAAATGGCACGTTAGTTTTTATTCCACCAAGATGGTAGTGTTTTAATGCCAGTTGTAAACGTTGTAATGCGGCAGCACGCGTTTCGCCCCAAGCGATTAATTTAGCTAACATGGGATCATAGTACATGGAGACTGAGCTACCGGTCGTCACGCCGCTGTCAATGCGTAGATTCTCACCGGTGGGCTCTTTAAGAAAATGGAGTTGCCCAATCGATGGAATGAAGTTATTGCGCGGATCTTCGGCATAAATCCTGCATTCGATAGCATGACCGTGTGCGTGGATCTGCTCTTGCGTGCAGGGCAAGCATTCGTTTGCGGCAATTCGCAATTGCCATTCCACCAAATCCAGTCCTGTTATCATTTCGGTGACTGGGTGTTCAACTTGTAGCCGCGTATTCATCTCCATGAAATAAAAATGGTCATCCGCGTCAACTAAAAATTCGACTGTTCCTGCGCCGCGATAGTCAACTGCACGTGCCACGGCAATGGCGGCCTCAGCCAGTCCTTGCTGCACGGTTTTGGGTAAATGGGTTGCGGGAGCTTCTTCAATGATTTTCTGATGCCGGCGCTGAATCGAGCAGTCTCGTTCAAACAGATGCACGACATGACCGTGATTGTCAGCCATGATTTGTATTTCTATATGGCGTGGTTCACGGATAAGTTTCTCAATTAACAAGGTGTCATCTGCAAAGTAGGCGAGAGCCTCGCGGCGAGCACCTGCCACGGCTTGCTCAAAATCAGCCGCGGAATGAACTTCACGCATGCCTTTACCACCGCCGCCACTGGCGGCTTTTAATAATACCGGAAAGCCCAAGCATTGTGCTTCTTGAAACAATCGCGCATTAGATTGCTCACTGCCATGGTAGCCTGGTGTAAGGGGTACCGTGGTTTTTTCAAGCATTTGTTTGGCAAGTTGCTTGGATGCCATGGCTGTAATTGTAGCAACGGATGGTCCAATAAAGACGATGCCTGCTGCGTCACACGCGCGGGCCATGTGCGCATTTTCAGATAAAAAGCCATACCCGGGATGTATTGCTTGCGCACCGCTGGCAATGGCAACCTTGATGATCGTATCAATATTCAAATAACTAACGGCTGCGGGCGGATCACCGATGCAAAATGCACTGTCTGCGAGTGAAACGTGGAGGCTGTTTTGGTCCGCAGTCGAATAGATTGCGACGGACTCTATCCCCATCCGACGAGCTGTTTTGATAATGCGACAGGCAATTTCACCGCGGTTTGCGATTAATATTTTATTAAACATCATTATCCTTAGCATTACCAAGTAGGTGTTTTTTTGTTTAAAAATGATTGTAAACCGTTTTGACCTTCGGCGGATACTCGTTTTTTAGCAATTAACGCGGCTGTTACGTGTTGTAGCGCCTCATCAATTGGTTGACAGGCAACCTGACGAACCAACGATTTAGCGTCTCTTACAGCAATCGGTGCCAATGCTGCAAGTTGTTGTGCATAGTTGAGGGTGTAGGACAACAGCTCGTCTTCTGGTACACAATATTGCACTAGCTGTAACGCCAATGCACGTTGGGCGTCAAACGTTTCAGCACTCATAAATAACCACGTGGCGGCTCGCTCACCAATCGCTTTAATCACATAGGGGCTAATGACCGCAGGGATCAAACCTAATTTAACTTCTGAAAAGCAAAAGCGTGCCGTGTTGGCGGCTATGGCGATATCACATGCGGCAACTAACCCAGCGCCTCCCCCCATGGCTGCTCCCTGGACCATCGCGAGTGTTGGTTTAGGGCTTTGGTTTAATGTATACATAACCCGTGCTAATACAGTCGCATCAGCCAAATTTTCCGCTTCACTGAACTGCGCCATACGTTGCATCCAGTCTAAATCAGCGCCGGCAGAAAAGTGACGCCCATTGGCTTTTAACACAATAACGCGGATATCGGGATTTTCGTTAGCTTGATCCAGTACACGTTGTAACGCCCTCAAGAGAACATCGTCAAAGGCATTATGTTTATGGATACGATTAAAGGTGATGAGAAGTACATGATCTTGTATTTCGCTTAACAAATCGTTCATATTGATCTCGTTCCTTCGCCAGGCTGTGGCGGATTGTGATGAATGACCCAATGACGCTACCTTAAGGGATCCCCCCCTTTGAAAAAAGGGGGGGGATAGGGGGGGATTTTTCAAATTGGATTGTTTCATTACAATCCAACTTAATCTTGGATGGATCGGAAAAAATCCCCCCCAACCCCCCTTTTTCAAAGGGGGGCACCCTTAAGGAAGTCATTGGTGAATGGCCCTCTACATTCTAAACACGCCAAAACGTGTCGATTCAATGGGTGCATTTAACGCGGCAGACAAGCCTAAACCTAGAATTTTTCGTGTATCTTGAGGCGCGATGACCCCATCATCCCATAGTCTAGCACTTGCATAATAGGGATTACCTTGTTTTTCATATTGCAGACGCAAGCCTTCTTTGAAGGTTTCCTCTTCTTCGGCAGACCATGTGATATTCTGCTTGGCGTGTTTTTCTCGATTCACTTGCGCGAGTACATTGGCTGCCTGATCGCCACCCATGACTGAGATGCGCGCATTGGGCCAAGACCATAAAAAACGCGGA
>CANJFK010000235.1 GCA_947473535.1 Legionellaceae bacterium
GATTTATATGTGGCGCCCATTAAGTTTCCTATAGCTTCCGTAGGATTCTTTTTTAATGGCAGTAAAATAAACCTGCTCCGTGGAGTGAATGTGAGCATTCTAAAAATGACAGAAGATGGTGAAAAAACACTTATTTGTAAGAAATATGAGGGTTTTGATCCTGGCGAGCATTGTATGTAATAAGGTGGGTAAATATGTGCTGGTTTAAATCAACCCAGCCGGGCCACTGCGCTAAACAAGCCTTATAGAATATAGAGGAAGTAGGGTGATATCTACAAAATCAATGATGGTTGCCATAATATTTTTTTCAGCAAATGCATTTTGTAGACCTATCACTGCTCCAGGCTCTACAGTCGGATTGCCTCTTGGAAAGCCATTTCCAACAGGCTGGTATTTGATTAATTCTGCAGGATATGGTTCGATCCCACGAGGAGCAAATCCAAGTACCAATATCTTTTTTAATGAGTCAGGGCTTGCTTACGTTAGCGACAAAGAAATCGCAAAAGGCAGACTTGAATTTTATGGTTTTTTTTCAGAAGCTTTTTATCGAGCCGGCGGCGAACACGCCTGGATTGGCAATGTTTATAATCCGGATGTATTAGCTGGGTTAGCATGGGATTTAGGTCATAATTTCTATTTCAGTAATTTTGTCGGCACTTATTTTCCAATCAATACACAGGGGCTATCAAATGACTCTTTTGTGTTTAATGAACGGGCGGCAGTTACTTATTCTACTTCAAAAAATGAAGCAACAATACACGCAATCTATGGTGCCCCGGCGCCGGGTCAAACGCCGTTCAAACCCAACTTACCGAACTACATTAATCTTGATATAACTTACACACATTTGTTTGGAAAATTACAAATTGGACCTATCGCTTTTGGCTCTTGGGATACCAATTCAAACAATCCATGGTCTGAGTTTGCTGTAGGTGGGTTAGTTGGTTACGATTTTTCTGGTCTTTTTTCTTTACAAGGTTGGCTTGCAAAAGATACCAATGCCAATCATTGGGGGAATTTTGCCTTATCTGGCTTCGTAAGATTATTAATTCACTTAGATGCCAAAAAAGATACTCAACGTTCGGGGGCAGGTATGTAAGGGATCTCAAAATCGATGCCTCTATTAGCAAGAAATGATCCAAGTGACGATAACGGTACGTAATAATCGCAGCCATAGGCCTTTGGGGAGCAGCGGAACAGTCTACCCACTTAAGGTTATGAATTGGATATATGTTAACGTTTTAATTGACACCATGTGTTATCCATGGCGGCGTTATTTCTAGTAATTCTTTAAAGACGAAGCCTAGATTAATTTTTACGCACACGTGTTTTAGCCCTGAGTGTTAGTGTTATAACCGTGCACGGTCCTAAATAACATAAGTAAATTGCGCTAATACCTCATTTGCGTATAAATTTGATTGGGATAATGTCCCTGGTGTCCTAATATTGTTAATAGTAGCACCACCTAGCTGCACTGAACCTAGATCAGAAAATCGATAAGCTAATCCTACTCGTGTATGTGGCGTAATTTTCACATCAGCCCCTAAACCAACCCTGAACGCGAAAGCGTTCGCTGTATTGTTTGCATACATGCGTGTGAAGGTTAAAAAAGGCGGTACGCTTGTTGCATAGTTAGATGCCCTATTAAACGATCCACCTAAGCCCAATAGAAAATAAGGATATAATTTATCATTATACGGATAAATCACTTTTGCTTGCGCTAGCAATTGTCGTGTCATTACATCGAAGTTGTAATTGTATTGATTGGCCGATGGTACATCTGCTCCTTGAACAAAAGTCCCTTTTACGCTATACGAGCCAGCCTGTGCATAAGCAATACCAGCCTGAACCAGCCAATTCGCGTAAAATGGATGCTCCGCACCTAAGAACACTTCCCATAAACCTTTCGTTTTTGTCCCATTCTGTGGAGAGTAGACAAAATATTCGTCTGTTATAGCGTTTATAATAGGAAATGTTTTTGATTGTCCTATGCTTGTTACGCCGGCAACACCACCGCCCGCGCTGATCACCGCATGCCACGTTGTACCCGGCGCGCTCATGCTTTCATTAGCAGAAACAACACTACCATACATCAAACTAGACATACTTAAAGCAATTAATAAGTTATTTTTCATAAGAGTCTTATCCTCTAATTAGGAGTCAAATGTAATCCATGCGCTTGTGAGGCCATTGAACGAATCGTTACCTGTATTTGTTGTACAGAGCCCCAGTAAACCATTGGCTCGAATTGGGCAAATCGAAAGCGTAGTACCGGAAAGCCCGCCGTTTGGATTTGGAATATAAATATATTGATTAGCGCTGACAAAAAAATTCAATTGGTAATCACCTAAAGCAAACGAAGGGTCAGAAACGGCGGTACAGCTTCCTAATGAACCATTTGGATTTACCGGACAGATGACAATATGACTATCATCAGCACCATTGGCGATATAAAGATAGTCGCCTCGTGAATTCATAGAGGTACCTATTGGTTTAAATATAGCAGGATCAACGTGAGCAATACATCCACTCAATGTACCGTTCGGGTTGACTTGGCAAATCGAGACATCATTAGAGGACCAATAATTGGGGACATACGCACGTGTTCCTGTACTATTGAATGCTACTCTGCCGTTCGGACTAACAAACGTTCCATTCCCGCTATTTTGTACGCAAGGCCCCAATGTTCCATCTGCATGAACAGGGCAACTGGCAACGGTGCTGGCCCAATAATCTGAAGCGTAAAGGTAATGGTTGATAATCTGCAACCCGGGATAGCCTTCTGCACTATAAATCAGGTCTGAAAGTTGGCAGTTATTTAATAAGCCATTATTAGCATTTACACGACAAATTGAAATTTTCCCACTTCCACTATTAGCAACATAAGCAAGGGTTGCATCCGAATTAAGAATCACATCAGCAGGTCGAGTGAAAGAAGGATCCGTTTGTGTATGACAGTTACTGAGGGTGTTACCACTATTTGCTTTACAAATAGACACCGTATTTTCATTGTTATTGGCGATATAAGCATATTGTTGCCTAGGGGTCACGGCTACATTCAGTGGATTAGCTGTACCCGCACATGTTTTTCCACCAGGGAAACAAATAAATAGATGATGCTCCGGATCAGCGATATTGGCGTTAATTGGGCCCGTGATATTTAAATTAAGCAAGCAACGGGCGTTGGGCGCTAGATTGAATTGACTACCGCATCCACTCGTTGTCACTGTCGTATGGGGAGGTAACCATTTTACAACATTGTTATTGCGTTGCGTTCGTGTATTGTTGGTTACTGTGTAAACAGCACTGACTTGACCACCAATAGGTACCGTGGTTGGGAGTTGTCCATAAGGAACGACAGAAAAAGGCAATGCATGGGCTGTAGTAAAAAGCACGAATTGTAGCGCAATAACAAAAAACTGAAAAAGAGAACGGCCTTTCACTTTAAGCATGTATAACTCCAATAGAATAATTTATCGTATTAAATTCAAAAACGCCAAGCGACTAGTTGGATGATTACGCATTTCACCTAGTCGCTGTCGTGAAATGATTTGATCATGACGGTTGAATGGCATTTTTAAAAAAAATTCAAAATTTTAC
>CANJFK010000236.1 GCA_947473535.1 Legionellaceae bacterium
ATTGCGAGCTCGCGCGAATAACCACGGCAACAACCCAAGATGGAATAGTTATGAAAAATTACGCTCGGTCATAGAGAAAAAGATGTTCACCAATACGGAAGATTTACTGCCCGTGATATCGTTCAATGCCAAGGCATCCGAAGATGATAAGAAAAAACACGAAGAGTTCATTGCCCGCATGGTGGATAAGGGTTATACCCCTAAACAAGTCAGATTATTATGCGAATGGTACCTACGTGTTCGTAAATCTCAATAGGAAAAATAGGCTACTCACTTTTTGACAAGTGTAGGTTGGGCCTAGGCCCAGCAACAAATCACCCTGTTGGACCAAACCCAACTTACACTTGCAGCGGCCGCAACGTTACCACGTGGGATGTTATTTCGAATACACCCCTAAGGCAATTAAAATGACTCAATTGATTGATAGGCGACGCAACGCAGGGAAAAAAAGCACGGTCAACCGTCAACGTTTCCTGCGTCGCTACAAAAATCAAATCAAACGCGCTGTTTCTGACGCGGTTGGGAAGCGAAGTATCACTGACATTGATAAAGGCGAAAAAATTTCTATCCCGGCCAAAGATATTGCCGAACCTCGATTTCACCGCGGACAAGGCGGTCAAATCGAACGTGTTTTGCCTGGAAATGATGAGTTCATCACCGGCGACCGAATCAAGCGCCCAAGTAAAGAAGATGGTCAAGGTGGCGGCTCTGAGGCCAGTGATAGCGGTGAAGGTGAAGATGATTTTATCTTCGAAATTTCACGCGAAGAATTTCTGGAGTTGTATTTCGAAGATTTAGAGTTACCTGATCTGGTCAAAAAAGAATTATCACGCATCACCACGTACAAAACAGTACGAGCAGGATTCACTACGAGCGGCATTCCGACCAATATCAATATACCGCGCTCCATGCGACAAGCAACGGGTCGACGGATGGCGCTCGCATCACCGTATAAACGGCAATTACGCGCGGCTGAAGAGGCGCTCTTGCTGTTACAAGCAAGCCCGGTTCCTGATCTAATCGAACAATTGCGTTTACAAAACGACATTGAAGCACTAAAAAAGAAAATTAGCGCGGTGCCTTTTATTGATACCATTGATTTACGTTACAACAATCGCGTCCGCATCCCCGCCCCGTCAACGCAGGCCGTTATGTTTTGCATCATGGACGTTTCAGGCTCCATGGATGAACCAAAAAAAGAAATTGCCAAACGATTTTTTATTTTACTGTACCTTTTTCTTACTAAAAATTATGCGAAAATTGAATTGGTTTTTATCCGGCATCACACCTCGGCCAAAGAAGTCAGTGAACAAGATTTTTTTTATTCTCGTGAGACAGGCGGAACCGTCGTATCGAGTGCGCTTGAACTATTGAGTACCATTATTGAAGCCCGATTCAACCCCGCCGCCTGGAATATTTATGTGGCTCAAGCATCCGACGGTGATAACTGGAATGCTGATTCGCCTTATTGTTTGGAATTATTGCGCGACAACATCATGCCGTTACTGCAATATTACGCTTACATCGAAATTATGCCACGCCATCATCAAAGTTTATGGGAGGTCTATCAGCAGGTAGCCACTCAATACCCTAATTTTGCAATGCAAAACATTGATAATGTGACTGATATTTATCCGGTTTTTCGCGAACTATTTAAAAGGAAAACGGTATGAAAAAAAAACCATTATCAACGGGTGCAGAATGGACCTTTGAATTAATCCAGGCGTACGATCGGGAAATATCACGACTGGCAAAAGATTTCAAACTGGACACCTACCCCAATCAAATTGAAGTGATTTCAGCCGAACAAATGATGGACTCCTACGCCTCGGTTGGGATGCCCATAGGCTACAATCACTGGTCTTTTGGTAAGCATTTTGTCGGGGTTGAAAAAAGTTATCAACGCGGGCAAATGGGCTTGGCCTATGAATTAGTGATCAACTCCAATCCTTGTGTATCCTATCTTATGGAAGAAAATACCATGGCAATGCAAGCCCTGGTGATAGCCCATGCGTGTTATGGTCACAACTCTTTTTTCAAAAACAATTATTTATTTAAAATGTGGACATCGGCAGATGCAATTATCGATTACCTGGTTTTTGCCAAAAATTATGTCAGTGAATGCGAGGAGCGCTATGGGATCGATGAAGTAGAAAACACAATGGATGCCTGCCACGCGCTCATGAGTTACGGCGTTGATCGTTATAAACACCCTCAGGCTTTATCCATACAGGAAGAAAAAATTCGCCAACAAAATCGTGAAATCTATCTTCAGTCTGAAGTCAACGAGTTATGGCGAACAATTCCACACAGTAAGTCAGTTGACAAGCAAGGCAAGGCCCATCAATTTCCTGAGGAGCCACAAGAAAATATTCTGTATTTCATTGAAAAAAATGCCCCCCTACTGCAACCTTGGCAACGTGAAATTGTACGTATTGTCAGGAAAATTGCTCAATATTTTTATCCTCAAGGTCAAACCAAAGTCATGAATGAAGGCTGGGCTTGTTTTTGGCATTACACTTTATTACATGCGCTTTATGATGAAAAATTAGTCACCGATGAATTCATGATGGAAATTTTGCAAACGCATACCAATGTCATTATGCAACAACCCTACAACAGCCCGTATTATAATGGCATAAACCCGTACACCCTCGGTTATCACATGATGCAAGACATCAAACGAATTTGTGAGCAGCCGACTGAAGAAGATAAGCGTTGGTTTCCGGATTTAGCCAACACGGATTGGTTAACCAGCATGGACGCCGCCATGCGTCATTACAAAGATGAAAGTTTCATTGCTCAATTTCTATCGCCTAAACTAATCCGCGATTTAAAGTTGTTTCATATCATGGACGATGACCGGCACCCTGAACTTTTTGTGGGTTCCATACACAATGAACAGGGCTATCAGCTCATCAGAGAGGCCTTGTCTAGGCAATACAACCTCGGCAATCTGGAGCCGGATATTCAAGTGTATTCCGTTGATGTAGAAGGCGACCGTTCATTAACACTGCATTATACCCAGCAGAACAGGGTACCCCTCGGTAAATCAACCAATGAAGTATTAAAGCATCTACACACGTTATGGAAATTCCCTGTCATCCTCAAAGCCGTTGATTTAAGCGGCCAAGTGACGGCGGAGTATCGTTGTCCGCCGGCGGCAGTGAGTAAGGATGAACCGACCGTTTAAGTTAATTAACTATTTATTTTTAACGGTTTGCTTTATATTCCGGCATCATTGGCCTATAATTTAGTCACCTGGTTTATATGTGGGGCTAAAATGAAGAGCAAATCCGAAGTGATAACAGCTTATGATGAAACGATGCAACTCCGACGGAAAGCGATCCAGCTTGCGACTAATGCACTAGATTTACATGATATGAGTGAAGATCCAATTAAATACATACGGGACACTATAAGAACCTGTAATCTCGCGACCGGAGCGTGCCAGGGGAAATGAGACAAATTCTGTGTTGAACTAAGTAGCTAAATTAGCTTGCCAGACACACCTCCGATTGTCCAGATTTATTTTCTATTTCACTTGATTGTGGTGGATTAATATACACCGCCTTCGGTAGTTTTTTGA
>CANJFK010000237.1 GCA_947473535.1 Legionellaceae bacterium
TCCAGTTTATTGTGCCATTTCATAAGTGGCGTGCAACATCAGCACTCAGGAAAAATACAATCACCGGCATTATAACCAATAATCTTGATGAGATCACCGCTAGGTGACATAACACGCAGCCAGCTTTTCGCTGTTTATGAGGAAGTGCAAAGCGGATGTTTTTAACATTGGATCGACTTATGAAACATAATTACCACTCTACTGAAACCTAATTACTCAGGTTATAATCATCACTTGGTGAAAGGCAATGATCGAGATGATCGTATAATCATAATACGCACACAAGAAGTAAAAAATGAATTTAATTGTAGTTGACACATTACAGATACAGGTCATTGTCGATAATACAACAGACAGCCTTTCAAGCGTTCCAGCCAACGTAGTACATGAAATGGACTATCTTGAAACGCATGGTATGACTGAATTATCTGGAGAATGCCTATGCTGTGGTGCTCATGGCCTTTCTCTCCTAATAACTGCATCCAAAGGACCCACCAACCATACGCTGTTGTTTGATGCTGGTCCTGAAGGCGATGTTTTTCAAAGAAACATGAGCAAACTGAAAATCAATCCTGCATGTATCGAAGAAATTGTATTGTCTCATGGACACTGGGATCATGCTGGTGGATTTTTAAAAGCATTGCAATTAATAAAGAATCAAAATTCACGGCAAGAAGTCGTATTTCAGCTTAATCCGGGTATGTTTTATCGACGGGCAGTAAAGTCTAATGATCATCTTCATCCATTTGAAGAAATTCCATCCGTGGCAGAACTGGAAAAACAAGGTGCCAAAGTCGTTAATTCCGACGACGCCCGTTTACTGTTAGATGCAATGTTTTATCTCAGCGGTGAGATCTCTCGTGTGACTGAATATGAAAAAGGCTTTCCTGAACATGTCAGGCAATTACCCAATCAGGAATGGGTGCCTGATCCATGGATATTGGATGAACGTTTTTTAGCCGTGCATGTCAAAAATAAAGGGTTAATTATTTTTTCCGCATGCTCTCATGCAGGCATTATTAATGTATTAAAACAGGCCAAATTATTATTTCCAGACATCCCTTTATATGCCGTAATGGGAGGGTTTCATTTGTCAGGAAAATCTGTGGAAAAAATTATTCCCCAGACGGTAGAAGATATGAAGCAATTTAACCTTAAAATGATTATTCCTGCACATTGTACCGGTTGGCGGGCAGTCAGTGCATTGGAGAATGCTTTTGGTGACAATATTGTTGTGCCCTCGGCTGTGGGGCGATTATATCAATTTTAATTAAACCAATGATGGAATAGTCATGTCCTACAAAATCTCATTTGAACCAATCCCTCAGCCTGATGATATCCAGTTTCTTGGCGATAAGATCACGGCATACCCCCATTCCTGGTGCGCCACGAAAGCGACACTCTGCTAGCAGCTGTAAGTGCTGCCGAGAAAGTACTGACCCAGTACATTTCGTATCCAGCCTTGGGCCTGTTGTAGTAATACAATAAGTTAAGCGTAGGCAGGAGATATTACGGGCCGTAAGCCGAAAGGTTAAAGTGATTGAGCTCCGAAAAGGGGGAATTAGGGTTGGCCGATGGTTTCAGTAAATCAGAAGGCAACATCATCTACACCAATATGGGCAGGGGTAGGTGACACCCTCGGGGTCAGAGAGCATGGCACGTAATAAGAGTAGTCGGGTGAACGTGGGAGACCCTGCCCGCTCTTGCATGGATGCGAGTATCGACCGACAAGGTTAATAGCCGAGGGAGTCGAAATGGCGCAATCAAAGGCAGGGAGTCAGATTGAGCATAGTACTCCGAGCATGGGAAAGCCATGTACATGGGGAAGGCTCTTGGGTAATTTCACCTTTGAAGAGAAAACGTGATGAGAACTTCAGATTCTCAGGAAAACACGGACACTGAAATGGCAAAGATAGCGTAGTTATCGATGCAGAACCCAGCACAGAAGTTTTTGAGCCTGATGCATCACATTAATGTGGGGTCATTGCAACGCTGCTTCGACAAGCTGGATGGAAAGAAAGCTGTAGGGGCAGATCGGATTAACAAAGCAGAATATGGTGAAAACCTGCTGGTAAACCGGGTTGTGTGGAGCAACCCCCAAAAGTGGTCGTTTCACTAAATTAAGCAATAAAACAAAGTCTAGCCGGGCTTTATTTGTTCTGATTGGCATATTTAAGACCTGATTTTTAAATTTAAAATATCTCTATTTTTCATGCGGTTACGCCAGAACGAACACTTTTGGGGGTTGCTCCACACGACCTGTTTAAAATAGGCCTTAATTTATGTGCCACAGGCTCCTGTTGTCAAACGACGCTCATAGGTGACTAAATTTAAAGTTATTTGAAAAGATAATAAACACCGACGAGGTTGGATTGGTACGCCTCAAATAATAGTTCAAAAAACTTACAAATATGGAATTGGATCGTTATGAAACTAGCAACGAGGTGTTAGCCCAATTGCCCTGAAGCCAGTCCCAGGCTACGGCTGTCCTAAGTTTTTAAATAATCATTGCTTGCATCTCACTCTTTGATCTAGAGTCTGAAAATCTCGGTAGAATACTAGATGCTGCTGCGTATAAAGAACGGTACGTAACACATGAAAATAGGCCGTGGCATTCTAACGCCAATGATTGCTCTTGTTTACGTTCAAGAATGTCATAGTTATTTAATAATTTTGATACATTAATGGCCTGCCTTTCGTTGGGGTCGTATGCTCTTAGCATTGCACGTAATCGAATATATTCAGTACACACTGCTGCATCTGGTATAAACTGACTATTGGGATTCATTTTTTTATTATAATCTCTTCTGATTTCTTGAAAACGATCAAGCTCAGATGAAGTTAACATACTAGTTCGGATAGTTAGTTGGCCGTATAAATAATTACATCGATTTAAATAGCCACCTCGAGTAGATGCGTTTTTAACCGCCTCTACTTGTTGCTTTCGGTCAAAATCAGATACTGGATAGACCTCTTTGGCCGGTGTGTTTTGGGAAATTTTGTACCTTCCTGCAAAGAACCCCTTCTATTCCGAGTGCCATGTGCTTAGCACTAAGTTATTCTGCATTGACTACATTATTTTCAAATGCAGTTGAGAGTATGGAAGTACGATATATAGTGCATTTTTGTTGCAGAAACTCGCATGCACGGTTCTTAGGAGAATCCAGTCTAGTAACAGGCTGGGTTTATCCGACCAACGCATGGCTTGGAGTTAATTAATCACACATTTTTCACTTAAGTTGGCATTTTTATGCCTATATCGTTCAAATCTCACACCAATATGGTATACTGATACCAATTTTATTGGGAGTGTGCCTATATGTTTTCTATTCATGGCAGAAAAAATCCGCTTTATCATCATACTATGAATGACGGTACTACATACTGTCATAAAAAAGACACCCAAGATAGAAATTATTTTTATTTTCCTATTACTCGATGATCAAGTTTTTAAATTTGACAGGCCAAATCTTTTCTGTAACAAGGAGTTATGTTAGATTCGCGCGATCTTTTGCTGTTGAGAATATGGATGTTGCTCAAAGAACCACTGGATTTTGCCCAGAATTTTATCAAATCAGTTAA
>CANJFK010000238.1 GCA_947473535.1 Legionellaceae bacterium
TACCGACTGAGCAAACGAGCGCAGGGCCAACGAATCGGACGCAATAAAATTCTCATCAATGCCCATGCCGATCACCAATGGGCTGCCTTTGCGAATGGCAATTAGTTCGTGTGGGTTCTGTCGATGAATAACCCCTAGAGAAAATGCACCATCCATTTGTGCTGCGGTTGCTTGAACTGCGCTCAATAGCGATTTAGTTTGCTGATAATGATAGTGAATCAAGTGTGCGGCAACTTCGGTGTCCGTTTCAGACGTAAATTCATACTTCATTTCCTGCAAATGGCGGCGTAAGTCATCGTGATTTTCAATAATACCATTGTGTACAACGGCAACGTCTCCATGCGACATATGCGGATGAGCATTCTGTTCTGATGGTTTACCATGCGTGGCCCAACGCGTGTGTGCAATCCCGGTGCTACCAGAAATAGTTGTTTCCAACATGGCGTCGGTCAATGCTTGCACTTTACCCTGCACTCGGAGCCGCTTTAATTGGTCACTTTGATCAACAACAACAATCCCTGCTGAATCGTAGCCACGATATTCTAACCGACGAAGTCCTTCCAACAATACCTTGCTAATATCTCTTTGCGATACCGCTCCCATTATTCCACACATACTAAACTCCTAAATCTTAAAATCCGTCTAAATAATGACTCCATAAAGAAACGAATTATGCCACAATTTAACAATGCCTGATATCCCTAAGGAACTTCCGACTCCCTTAATGACCTTTTTTCATGATGCGTGATCGATCGCGATGCCAATCACGGTCCTTTACTGTTTCACGCTTATCGAACGTTTTCTTCCCTTTAGCCAGTGCAACTTTCATTTTGATGTTATTGCGCTTCCAATAAAGTGACAAGGGGATTAAGGTATAGCCTTGGCGCTCAACGCTGCCAATGAGATGGTTTAGTTCACGTCGACTAAGAAGTAATTTGCGTGTTCGTAGCGAATCAGGCGAAATATGCGTAGATGCAGTGGGCAAGGGCTGGATTTGTGCGCCTAGCAACCATGCTTCCCCATATTTCATGATAACGTGCGCATCAGACAAATTCACTTTCCCTGCCCGCAAACTTTTTATTTCCCAACCTTGAAGCACCAAGCCCGCTTCATATTCGTCTTCGACGAAATAGTCAAAGCGCGCTTTTTTATTTACCACGATCGTGGCACTGTCTTGTTTTTTTGTAGACATAAAATTCTGTGGTTATGCAAAATAGATTGCAACAATACCACGCTCCGAACTAATTTCCCAAGAATATTACTTGACGGAGGAAGTCTGCCTCAGCACAATGAACTATCTCAGTTGATAGGATGAACACATGGACACAATGCAAAAGGACCGAAAATTATTTGTGCTTGATACCAACATTTTGATGCACGATCCCACGGCCATTTATCATTTTCAAGAGCATGACATCTATCTACCGATGGTTGTGCTTGAAGAATTGGATGGTCATAAAACGGGTATTTCAGAAGTTGCACGGAACGTACGTCAAACGAATCGAATGCTGGTTGAATTAATGAGCAATGCTACGCACCAACAAATTGTTGCAGGGCTGCCGATTCCGAGTTTTTTAGCCAAGGAACATATTAAGAGCAGTGGGCGTTTGTTTTTTCAAACGGATGAGTTTGAACATGTTCATCTAACGACATTGCCCGGCCATAAAGTTGACAATACAATCCTTGCCACGGCCATTGGTCTGCAGAAAAAAAAGCCGACACAACAAGTTGTTATTGTTTCTAAAGACATCAACTTACGAATTAAAGCTGGCATACTGGGCATTCCAGCGGAAGATTATTACAATGACCAAGTTTTAGATGACGTCAATCTCTTGCACAGCGGCTTGCATTTTCTTGATAACAATTTTTGGGATACGCATGGCAAAGACATGACTGCCTGGAAAGAGGGGGGCAAAACGTTTTATCGCATCAGCGGGCCATTAACAGAACAATGGAACCCCAATGATTGTCTCAGTACACGTGATAAAGAGTTTCAGGCCTTCGTTAGACATATTGAACCGGGGAGCGCGGTCGTAGAAATGGCTCGTGATTACACGTCGGATAAACATACAGTATGGGGAATATCGGCTCGTAATCTTGAGCAAAATTTCGCACTCAATATGCTGCTTGATCCTGATATTGATTTCGTTACCCTCCAAGGTTCGGCAGGTACAGGTAAAACCTTGCTGACTATTGCCGCAGGATTAACGCAAGTTTTAGACCAACGTCGCTATACTGAAATCATCATGACGCGAGTCACGATTCCAGTCGGCGAAGATATCGGCTTCTTACCCGGAACGGAAGAAGAAAAAATGACCCCTTGGATGGGGGCACTGATGGATAATCTTGAGGTATTGCATAATACACAAGAGGGTGGTAGTTTCGGCCGGGGCGCAACAGACGATTTACTTAAAAATAAAATCAAAATTCGCTCACTGAATTATATGCGAGGCCGTACCTTTTTAAATCGTTTTATCATTATTGACGAAGCACAAAATCTCACGTCCAAGCAGATCAAAACATTAGTGACCCGGGCGGGACCAGGCAGCAAAATCATTTGTCTGGGTGATATTAAGCAAATAGATACACCTTATTTAAGTGAAACAACATCCGGTTTGACTTTCGCTGTGGACCGATTTAAACATTGGCAGCACAGCGCACATATGACCTTAACACGCGGCGAGCGTTCAAGGCTGGCAGATTATGCCGCCGAGCATTTATAGGAACCCTAATGTCTACCCATGCAATTACCTTTGACGATGTATTACTGATACCAACCTACAATCACCACGAGTCCAGGCGGGTTGTGAATATCAGTGTCACCGATCGGCTAGAAAAGCTCACGCTGGAATTGCCTGTCATGAGTTCTAACATGGACACGATCACCGAAAGCGGTATGGCTAATTTCATGCACAGCAAAGGTGGAATTGGCGTCCTACACCGATTTTTAAGTATTGAAGAAAATATCAACCAATTCAAAGCGTGCCAAGGCCAAGCCTTTGTTTCAGTCGGCTGTACCACCGCCGAACTAGAACGAGCAGAGGCCTTACGAGATGCAGGGGCTGATTTTTTTTGTGTAGACGTTGCTCACGCTCATGCTAAATATGTTGGCAAGACATTAAAAAATCTGCGTCAAATATTAGGTAGCCGTTGTATCATGGCAGGCAATGTCGCAACGTATGCCGGTGCTGATTACCTAGCGTCTTGTGGTGCGGATATCATCAAAGCCGGAATCGGCGGTGGTTCGGTGTGTAGCACACGCATCAAAACAGGGTTTGGCGTCCCCATGCTAACCTGCATTCAGGATTGTGCACGCACCGACCGCTCAATCGTTGCCGATGGCGGTATTCGCACGTCAGGGGACATTGTTAAAGCATTAGCTTTTGGTGCGGATTTCGTCATGATAGGCGGCATGTTGGCCGGCACGACCCCAACGCCGGGCGAAATCATCACCAACAGTGATGGCGTCCAAGTCAAACGTTATCGGGGCATGGCATCTCGCGAGGCGCAAGAAGATTTTCTTGGCCAAATGCATGAGTGGAAAACGGCAGAAGGCGTATCGGCTGAAGTA
>CANJFK010000239.1 GCA_947473535.1 Legionellaceae bacterium
ATGTTCGGTTCCTCCTTAAAAGCAGGAGGGGGATTTTAATGAATTTTAGTTATGAAGCAAGGAGGCGTGCGTAAGGTGCGTTATTAGTGACAGCGGCTTTTAACGCGGCTTTTCTTTCAAAATATTTCATCTCGTCTAGTTGTGGCAAAAAACGCGATAGTTTCTGTTGATCCAATGCCTCATATGCTGCCCAATCGCGATTATCAATCGCTCGAACCGCTTTTAGTGCTTCTATTCGCTCCGGCATTGGAATGCGAAAACCGGGATACGCACCCCATTGGACTCGGTCGACAATACTGTTGGCAATTATGTGCGGCTGGTAATTGCTAGTAGATGATGTCACTATTTGCTGCATTTCCGCGTTGTATGCGGTTATGTCTTGCATTTCTTGGGGGAGCGAAACAAGTTTATCTTCAGCATTAACATCATTTGCTTTTGCATAGTTAAGTGTTGCAAGTAACCCGGTCAATAGATCTGATCTTTTGCGATAATAGCCAAACCATGCACCTTCATAACTTAGAATTAATGTCTGTAATTCTTCTGCCCGTGCTTGAACCGCTGGATCTAACATTCCAGAAGACAGTTCGGCTTGAAGATCATCTTTAGCCTTTTGATACATATGCGCTTGCATTTCTTCAGCAAAATCAGCGTTTAATACCCTCTTTCTCTGCGGATTTGCTCCAGGGTTTTCGATTAACATTTTTTCATAGGCTAAATGGTACCTGGCAAGATCCTCATCGCTCATGCTGTTATAAATATCGACCGGTATAGCCATATCAGCTTTGAATTGCACTGCACGCGAAGAATCACGAAGATACTTTATTGTTGAGCCCGTAGTATTTAAAGACTCGAGTACGTCTGCCAAATCGTCATCATCGCTTATCGCTATTTCAGTAGAATGCTCACTGATAGCACTCGACGCTGGAGTAATAAATGGTTCACCCCCTATTGCGCTCAGATAAGGCGCCATCAATCCGTCATTATTAAATACCCTTTTGATGAGGTTTTTTCTTTTCTTGCCCATGTTGCACCAAAATGCAATTGATTGTATATATATTATATACCAAGATTCATGAAATTCCATTTTTAGCCTCATCTTGTATTGGAAGAGGCTTTATTTTTCGTTACATGTAACAGTGCGTTATCGCTATAATGTTACATGTAACGAAAAATTTAAAGTTATGGGAGGATAAAATGAGAGCATCCACCGCGTCTCGTGTACAAAAACATAGAGAGAAAAGGGATTAAAGCTCATTCAAATATGGGTTCCAAATACCCATGGCAAAGGTTTTGGAAACGAATGCAAACGACAAGCGTTGCTTGCCAGTTGCTCTGAGCAGGAGCAAGAAATAAATGATTTTATAGCGCACGCTACTATCACCAAATAACACACCGATGCTCACTCACCATTGGACAATCCTTTTTAATCCCAAACGCGGCTTGAAATTGAGGCATATTAGCCAACGTACCATTCACGCGATACCGTGCCGGTGGGTGTGGATCCGTTGTCACTAAATTACGTGCTTGCTCTGGGCGGATATTATTTGCCCAGACGTGCGCGGTGCCTAGGAAAAATTGTTGATCGGGCGTGAACCCGTTGATGGTTTGTGCCTTTTGATAGTCACTGGACGCATGAAACGCACGATAAGCGAGTGTCAAGCCACCTAAATCAGCGGTTGCTTCCCCGACGACTAATGAGCCTTGTACTGGAAAATTACCGTCTATTTTATAGGTTGAGAATTGCTTTATGACACACGCTGTTGCCGCTTGGAATTTTTTTAAATCCTCTGGCGTCCACCAGTTGTTGAGGTTGCCATGCCCATCAAATTTAGAGCCTTGATCATCAAAGCCGTGCGTGATTTCATGGCCAATTACAAAGCCTATGGAACCATAATTGACTGCCGCTGGGGCTGATGCGTCAAAAAAAGGCGGTTGTAAAATACCGGTGGGAAGGTTAATGCTGTTCATTGAGGGGTCGTAATACGCATTGATCATTTGAGGTGTCATGTCCCATTCGGTTCGATCAATCGGTTTGCCAATTTTATTTAGATCGCGCCTGACAAGAAATTGGCTCGCTCGAAGCACATTCAGTACATAAGGCCCGCGATCGATGTTTAATTGTGAATAATCCCACCATTTCGTAGGATAACCTACGCGTTCTTCCATTAGATCCAGTTTTTTTAATGCCGCTTCACGCGTAGCTGGCGTCATCCAGGGTAATGTTTGTAAATCATCATGCAAGACCTTGCGGATGTTATGAACAATCGTTAATACATCACGCTTTGCATCAGGAGAAAAATAATGGTCTACATATAATTTGCCGATGGCAAAGCCTAACGCGCCATTTTCGGTGCCAACCACACGCCGCCAACGCGATAATATTTTCTCACTGCCCGTTAATGTCTTTACCATGCGGAAGTTTTGTTCAACAAAGGGACGCGAGAGATAGGGTACGAACTCATCGAGTAAATGCCATCGTAAATATATTTTCCAATCCTTCAGTGAAACGGTTGATAATTGTTTGTTCATCGCATGGATAAAATCAGGTGTTGCTAAATTAACCCGTGTTACCTCTGATTGCCCCATGGCAGCTAGGTAGGCAGACCAGGAGAAATTAGGGGTGGTTTTATCCAAGGATTTAACATCAACCATATGATAAATGGCCTGTGGATCACGTAATGCGATTTGTGACATGGACGCTTTGGCAAATGTTGTTTCGATTGCCATTACCGTCTGGGCTTCTTTGGCGGCAAGTGCTGAATCATCGCCTAATAATTCAAACATTCGGGTCATGTGCCGTATATAATCTGCCCGAATTTGTTTGAATCGTTTGTCATTTTTTAAATAATAATCGCGATCCGGTAGGCTTAACCCGCCCTGAATAATGGCTCCGATCATTTTAGTACTGTGTTTAAAGTCTTGCATACTTCCAAAATCGAAAAAGGCATTGATTCCTATGAGATGGAAATGAGCAATTTCAGTTTGTAAATCGTGAAACGTATGAATGGCATTAATACGTGAAAACTCCGGCTGGAGTGGTTCTACACCAAGTTTGTTGATGGTCGCTTCATCCATACCACTGTAATAAAAATCACCTACTTTTTGCTCTATACTGCCCGGTTTGGCTTGCGAGTTCTGAGCGGCTTGAATTAATAGCTGGTGTATTTTTAGTTGGGTTTGTTCTTGCAAAATAGAAAAAGTGCCCCAACTCGCGTATTCAGCTGGGATCGGGTTTTGTTTTTGCCATGTTCCATTCGCATGAGCATAAAAATTTTGTTCTAACGGGATTGCTGTATCCAGCCAATTTAAGTGTAATGCCTCTAATGTGGTGTTTTCGTTTGTTATGGGTGTTGCGGCTGATATATTTGTCGTAATAGAGACTGTGCATGCGATCAAAAAATTAACCAAATATGTTGTTGATTGTTTCATAAACTTACTCCATTGAGGTGTGCAATGAACACATTATCCATTTCAACACCCATACTGTCGCTGATAAGCGTCCAATCGTTGAACCAGCTGATGTTCGTTATGTTCGCGCAAATAATCAATTAAATCAAACAAGGTGATA
>CANJFK010000240.1 GCA_947473535.1 Legionellaceae bacterium
CATCATGGTATTCGATGTGTCACTAAGGTTTGCTAACTCACGTAACAGTAAGCGCAATAAGTGGTGGTGACGAAACCCCCTCAAAGCCCCAGCAAATGCAGTGGGGGAAAGGTCCAGGGGAAGCTGGACAGCTAATTGTTGGTAATCCCTGCCAGTCAATGGGTGCAGGCAATCGTCTTCCTTTAACAAGCAATTTAACGATTTGATTTGCCGAACGGCATAAGCACTAGCTTGCAATAATGTCTGTGCGGTTTGGAACAACGGATGGGCATTAGTGAGCTCGAGCTGTGACATGAGAGTTTGACCTAATAATTTAATAAAGGATGTCGTGGGAAGTTACCAAAAAATCTTGTATGCTTTTTAATTTCCAGACTTTTCGTATTTTCCAGCCAGGAACAACGTTAAAGCTTCTATTTCGTTCATGCCCACTTAGGATGCTAGCCAATAAAAAAGCGATTTCACGATCAATATAATTAATTTGCTCAATGTTACTGATATGCATCATCTGCTTGGCTATTTTTGATTGATTTTTTAATATATTGTCCATAAGAAAACAGTGAATAAAGTGAACTAAAAGAGCACCACGCTCGCGAAAATTATTTTCGGAAATAAGCATAGACGTTGCTTTTAACCTTATTTTAAAGTTCATAAGCCAAGCTGTTAATTGACGGTGATTGAGGCCTATCGAGCCATCAAAGAATAGAGTCATCCCAAAAAAATTGAACGAAGGTGTTATTGCAGTCTGCTGACCATTCAGATTTGGACGTCCCACGACTTGTTCGCGAGATCCTGGTAGATCTATCAGAATGCAATTTGCTTGTGCACTAGGCAAGATGTCTGGATCCCGCGGACAAACCGCGGGACGTCGGCTAACTGGTGATGAATTATCAACAGACCCTAGCGTATTATTTTTTTGTTGATTTTTATTTGTGTCTGTTAAAAGAACGTCGCGTGACACGTTTAATTTGACCATTCTCTTGCTTGATGTAAAGTAATCATGAACCATACAATTCATTGAATTTAACTCGCTTGCTGAGTGTGCTAGAACAACAAGATATTTTGTTGTTCTAGCATAAAAACCTTGGGGTAACGCTTTTAACGATTGATCTAACGCTGCAAAGTCACAGTGAATTAAAATGTCGGTTACTTGGGCTGACTGAGGGAGAGCGGATAACAATTGGTAGACATTATCGTCTGTGTTTCTTAAGAGTGGCCGATAAACATAATTGATAATATCGCATAGTATTTTATCGGTATCATTTACGTTTAATGTTGTTAATAATTGCTGCCAACAATAACATGTGCTCGTTAATAAAGGACTATGTTCAGACAAACTGAAATTATATTGTGTTAAATAACACGACAGGTAACCCTGTAGTCGACTATTTTTTATATAGGCAGATAGATCGTTAACAAAACCCATTTCCTCTGAAAGTGCCGGATCGATTTTAATTCGTTGATTTTTTGAAAGCTGTTTCAATGTTTCCGTGATGATGACGTCTTGCAGGATAAGATCAGTTAAAGAGTATTTTATACTGAGGTTACTTCCTTGAGATAAAAATGGATTTGTGATCGTACAATATTTACCCTGAGATACTGTTTTTGCCAAAACGTTAGCAAAATCTCGTTTATTATTATAAATAGATATTAATTCAACGCCACCTTGTGGCGGCAGCGGGTTCTGTTTCGTTGCACGCTTAAATAATCGCTCAAATGCTTTTATATAAACGTCAGGATGTTGTAAGGTTGATAATAAGTTGCTCATTCTACTGTTGAGCTTCGATGTTGAATGTAACAATTACCTTGCGCATTAAATCGTTCACGTGCGATGCTAATATGAAAAGGAACTTTTATCAATTTGTCAGCGCTTATTTGATTCACCAGCGCTTGCAATTCGGGTGCTTGTACTTGAATAACAAACCAAACCACGTGTTTTGAGTGATGCCGCGCATCTACTTTGCTTATTCCGATGACATGGAAGTTATACGTTGCGTTAATGGGTAGTGTATTAAGTTGGACCTCATCTATTTCATTCGGATAAAACATGGAAATGTGTGCGCCATGCTCATTATTATCAGGTTCTAAACATGGCTTTTCTTCTGGTTTGAGCTGCTGATTCAGTATAGGATATAGTTTGGTAATAAATTCATCAGAAACAGCCAGGTAAACAAAGTGGTTGTGATCAATACTTAGCGTGCCAGTCGCGTTTATTTTCTGTGCTGCTTCCAGTAGATTTGCCATATTACTAACAGGCTCAACTCTATTTTTAGCGATCCCAGATGGCGATAATATAAGCGAGCAACAAGTTAATAGTAAGTATAGCCAGATATGTTTCATTTTTTTATTGGTTGATTGCAATCAAACTAGAATAAAGCAATTTCATATGGTTGGGAAGATATGCATACAGGGATGAGCAAACTCAGAGATCAATGGCGCTACCTTAAGCCCCCCCTTTGAAAAAGGGGGGTTGGGGGGGGATTTCTTACGATCCATCAAGATTAAATTTGGTTGTGATGAAACAATGGGATTTAAAAAATCCCCCCTACCCCCTTTTTCAAAGGGGGGGATCCCTTAAGGTAGTGCCATTGAACGCAGAGATAACAACGCTCTAGAAAACGGGATTTTTCAATAACGATTGGTGAGTATTCAATGAATAAGCTTGTCAAATGTTTAAATAAATACAGAAAAAGGCAAGCAACATTTGTCTCGCTGCAAGAAGCATTGGTTTCTAATCGCATTGCTAACTATGGTTTTTTTCGATTTCGCTTTGCGGCGTTGAGTACATTGTTATCCTTAGGTGCACATATTCTTGAATTTCTTATTCTTTCTTCCGTCTTTAGTTTCGGGGATTTCAGCGCATTATTTTTACTCCGTACAATAGCCATTTTTTGCCGTTCAAGTTGGTGGGGAATGTTAGAGGTTTTAAGAGCACGAATTAGGGTATTATATGCTGATAGAGAATTGCTTGAGATTCGACAAGCGATCGTTCATTGGATGCTTTTAGCAGGATCAATTTCGCTTCTTATTTGTATTATTGCCATGGGGTTATATTTTTTTATTCCTAAAGTGAGCATGGCGTCAACAATATTTAAATTGTATTTTTTAGTTATATTAATAGAAATTGCCATCCAACTGTTGGTTAGCACATTTCATGCCGGGTTGTATGCGGTAAAGCGGATTCCTCGACCTTTTTTATCGATTGCCGTTACAGATATTCTGGCTGTTATATTTGTTTTATTGCTACCAGACGAGGAGCGGGTTTACACGCTCCCTGTCTCGTTGTTATTTTCTAGTATTCTTTCAGGAGGGCTCTCGGCATATTACACGGCGCGTGCATATCGTGATGTTAATTTCTTTCCCTGGCTATGGCCAACAGTACAAACGTTTTATTATTTTTTAAAATCAATTCGCCATAAGGAATTAGTATTTGCGGGTCTTGCAAGTACGATGTTTTCAATGGATGTTGTGATTCTCAATGTATTGATTATGACCCATGTCAGTACCAAAGATACATATAAAATAGTCATTATTCTTTATTTGCTGGCACCTTTAATTCGCTCGA
>CANJFK010000241.1 GCA_947473535.1 Legionellaceae bacterium
AAATCAGCGTAAAATCAAGGAGATTCCTCACTGCGTTCGGAATGACGTGCCCAAAATGGGCGAGCAGTTACGAACCATTAATATTAAAAATAACGCGATAAACACGGAAATAAAACCCCACATGGACTGTAAAATGGGTTCAGGTAATATGTGTTTGCCAAATTTGATAGGAATGATCGCATGCGGATGAAGTAAACGGATCATTTCGCGTTTACTTTGTTTGTAAAGCAAGAGCGCTCGTAATACCTTGATGCCCCCGCTGGTTGATGCGGCACAGCCACCAATAATAGCTAACAGCATGAGCAAAATGGGGATGTACGTTGGCCATGTACCAAAAGGAGCAGACACAAAGCCCGTGGTGGTTGCGAGCGAAATGACATTAAATAAACTTTTGACTAATGCATGGGGGTGGATTTTGAAAAAGCCATAAGTCACTAAACTAATGGTAACGATACAACTGGCAAGCAATAGAAAGCCAATATAATAACGAAATTCTTCATCTTGCCAATAATGTTTAAGGCTGCGTTTTTTAAAGGCAATAAAATGCAATGCGAAATTGGTGCCGCCGAGTAACATAAAGAAGCAGGCAATCAATTCGATGAGATCATTGTGATAGTAAGCAAAACTGTCGTTGTGCATGGAAAATCCGCCAGTAGACACCGTGGCAAAACTTTCGCCCAAGGCATCAAACCAGTCCATTCCTGCAGCCCAGTAAGATAGCATGCACAGTAAGGTTAATAAAAAATAAATGGACCATAATGCTTTTGCTGTTTGAGTGATACGTGGTGTCAGTTTAGCATTCTTCATGGGGCCTGGTGTTTCAGCACGGTAGAGTTGCATGCCCCCGACGCCTAGCATGGGTAATATGGCGAGCGCCAGCACGACGATTCCCATCCCCCCTAAAAATTGTAATTGTTGACGATAAAATAATACGGCGTGCGGTAACCCATCTAATTGCTGGATGATACTCGCGCCAGTTGTCGTGAAACCAGAAACCGACTCAAACAACGCATCGGTCATGCCGTGACTGTTGTCAATGGCAAATAGAAAGGGCAAGGCTGCAAAAAAACACAGCACGAACCAAAAGAGCACGACAATGAGAAAGCCATCACGGATTTTTAATTCTTGTTGATGTTGACGATAACGTAACCATAACGCGCTACCCGTTCCAAAGGTGCAGGTGAATGCCGCGACAAACGGTACCCAAAAGGTCTCATGAAAAATAAAATTGATGAGCAACGGCGTGAGCATGCTCAAGCTAAAAATAACAAGTAGTAATCCTATTAATCGCAAGATGGTTTTATATTGCATGGCTTAACTCATGAAGGATAAATTAACTTGAAATAGTGATTCGACCTGGCGTACATAACGTTTTTTAAGCAATAATAAAATGACATGATCGCTTGCTGCCAGGATGAATTCAGGACTGGCGATATAAACGTTCTCATCCCTTACAATCGCTGCAATTAAACAACTTGGCGGTAGTTCGACTTGCGCCAGTCGACGTCCAATAACGCGCGATGTTTGTTCATCACCATGAATAACGAGTTCGATGGCCTCTGCCTCATCATTCTGTAAACGATGAACTTTAACCATACTACCGCGGCGTAATTTAGTAAGAATACTGCCTATGGTAATTAATTGCGGTGATATCGCGTGATCGATGGTGCTATCATCAATTAAATCGACATACGCATTGCGATTGACCAGTGCCATGGCATGTCGCGCACCTAACCGTTTTGCTTGTAGACAGGACATGATGTTTGCTTCGTCATCGTTGGTTACGGCACAGAAGACATCGGTGAACTCAATGTTTTCATTGAGCAGCAAATCTCGGTCGGCAATATCACCTTGTAAAACGGTTGATTTATGGAGTTGCGAGGCAAGATGATTAGCACACTGTAAATTATGGTCAATTATTTTTATTCGGTATTTGGATTCCAGTGTTTGTGCAAGTCGTGCGCCAATGTGCCCTCCGCCCGCAATAATAATGCGTCGGTTAGGATGCGTGTAACGACCAAGTGCAATCAGAACTTGCTGAATGGCTTCGGGTGATGCAATGAATAAGACTTCATCGCCTTTTGCAATCACACAATCATCGAGCAGAGGGATGGCTATTTTGTCACGAAACAGAGCAACAACGCCTGCGTGAATTGCGCTGAGGTGTTGATCTAGCTGCGCAATCGTCTTGCCGACCATGATGCCACCCACTTCGGGTTTAATGGTGACTAATAATACCTTGCCCTCAGAGAAGTCCAGAATTTGTGAGGTGCCGGGATAATCAATCAAATTAACAATGTGTTCGGTTACTAATTTTTCTGGACTGATGCATACGTCGACCGGGATATGCTCATTGGAAAAGAGCCCGGGGTGATGATAGTAATTAATGGAACGGATCCGCGCTATCTTGTTGGGGGTTCGAAATAAACTGTAGGCAATCTGGCAGCCCATCATGTTCACTTCATCACTGTTGGTAACGGCTATTAACATATCTGCTTGTTGAATGCCCGCTTCAATTAAAATATTGGGATGTGATGCGGAGCCTTGTACTGTTTGAATGTCAAGACGATGTTGCAAATCACGCAGTCGTTCCTCATTGATATCGATTAAGGTTATGTCGTTATCTTCATAAGCAAGGTTGCGTGCGAGGGTGCCTCCCACTTGTCCTGCGCCAAGGATTATAATGCGCATAATGTTCCCTCGTAGACAAACGTTGCAGGACCCGTGAGGTAAATAGAACCATCCAATGTTGGCCAGTTGACCACCAAATCGCCCCCTGGAACGCTGACAGTGACTTGTTCAGCCAATTGGTGATAGAGCCTGCCAACCGCCGCGGCGGCGACCGCACCACTACCGCAGGCGCGCGTTTCGCCACATCCTCGCTCATAGACGCGTAATTTAAGGTGTTTTTTCGTGATTATTTGCATAAAGCCAGCATTCGTTTGTTCGGGGAAGTAGGGATGTTCGCTAATGTGCTGGCCAAGATGTTGTACGTCAGTTTGAGTGAGATCCGTTACGAGTTTAACGGCGTGTGGATTTCCGACATTGATGGCATGCACATCGCAGGTGCCATTATTTTCTAGCGGAAGCGTATAAAGTGGTGCTTGTTTATTCGCTTTAATCGGGATAAGGGTTGGATCAAGCCTGGGTTTTCCCATGTCCACGGTAACGGTATTATCTGGATTAATCTGTAACTGCATCTGGGTTGTTTTTGTCGCGACACGTATAGAACGTTTATGCGTTAATCCATAATACTGTACAAAAAGAGCAAGACACCTCGCTCCATTTCCACATTGACCTACTTCCTGACCATCGGCATTAAATATCCGATAAAAGAAATCGATGCCTGACGCTTGACTCGCCTCGACCAATAAACATTGATCAAAGCCAACACCAGTATCACGCTTGCTAAGCGCGGCAATCTGCTGGGGTTCCAAATGAATGTTTTGTTGAATGGCGTTAATGACCATAAAATCATTACCGAGCCCATGCATTTTTGTGAAATATATACTCATTTGGATACCTTTGAACAGGTTGACTGTTCTTGAGGTGCGGG
>CANJFK010000242.1 GCA_947473535.1 Legionellaceae bacterium
CCACAACTTTTTTTTGTTTACCTATCATGATGTTATATCCCTAGCCAAATTAAATCTAACGCCATTTAAACAACAGTTGCATCTGTCGTCAATGAGAAAGGTGTATGCTAGAGAGAATTTTTTTAATCCAGATAATCATCAGCGCCGGTGGGTGATGGGCTTTTGCTCGCGGCGGTTGTTTCAACTGTTGTATCTAACGATTCGATTGGTTTAAATAAACGGTTACCAGACGAGTGAGTTTGATGTTGATAGGATGCTGGTGGCTTGTTATTGCTTTTCACACCAAGTTTCCGATGCATCGTTGTGGACGCATCGTTGGGTTCACTTTCGAGATCTGCTGTTTGTTGGTCTTCTAATTCATCTTCATCCTGTTGGTCAAAAAAAAGATAGTTCAATCCATCCAATCCAAGAAGGGGTGCAGTGAGTAAAAAATCTGTCACTAGAATAGCCGTGAGACCAACGCCGATTATTATACTCCCTAGGAATGGACCTACAGTAAACTTGGTTAATTCGATAACAATGGCCGCGGGTAGAAATACAAACGCTAGAATAAACTGAGGTATTCGCACTAGAAACGAGCCCATTATACCAGCCACTCCTGGAGGCCAGGGACGCTCTAATGTTTTTTTAAATGCATTGAAGACTATCCCGATATGCGTGATCCGCTGGTTATTGCTCTGTTTTTTTTCAGTTTCGGTCGCATTTAATTCGCGTTCTATTATTTGATCAGGGGTCTCTGCTGCGTGTCCTTGAGCGATTGCTTCGTTATAGTCGTATTGAAGGAGGTCCTCTCCCGTCATTTGAAGCGGCGCAATTAAATTCAGAACTACTTTGTTATGCTCATTGTGTTCCTGGAGCGCTTCGTCATTCATGTTCGTTGCATCAATACCGAGGGCTGCATAGTCATTTCTTAAACGCAGCAGTAATCTGATTTTTATTTCTTCTATTAGAGGCGCTAGTTTATAATCCCTATATGCCCTAAGCACCTCATTGTCACTTAAATCTTCTGTTTTCATTTTTTGATCGGATAAATAGTCCCGCGCACCATCAATTTTAACATCCCCTTCATTGATTGCTTCATCGTATTTATTTTGGGTGACTAGATTCAACAGAGGATTTTCCAGTAATGAGATATTTCTCGCAATGAGAAAGAGCATTAGTACAGGCACGAGCGTAACAAGTGTACCTACAAATAGAATGGTATTCGCCACAAAAAAAATGAGCAACATTAATTCTTTGATGATGATGGGGTATCGATTGAGATGGGTGTATGTTGATTGACTGATTGATTTTAGTAGTTCAACTATCGTATCAAAAGGATTGGTTAATAGCTGGCTGATCCAACTTTGTTCCGTATATATTTCTCCCAGAATGCTCATCGGTAAATTTATTAAACCAGTAGTAGTCAAATAAGCGGCTAATTTTTTATTTTTATTAATTTGATCGGGATGAAGTTTTCTTGAAAGTTTTTTATACAGGCTTTTCTTGTCCTCTTTATTTTCTATTTGCTGAAAAGCGTCACGAAAGATGGTTTTTATTTTTTCAGTTAGGGCTGCAGTGTCTAACGGTTTGCTTTTGATTGTTGCTAGTTTATTAAATTTTTCGATGGTCTCTTTAACGATGTCTTCTACTAGTAACGTCATATCAAATCCCGCTCATTAAATTTATTGTAACTGCTCATACGTCATCCCGAGTGTAACGAGAGATCGCCTGGCATTGGCACTGTGCCATCTTTCGGAGATCCCTCGCTACACTCGGGATGACGTACGGAGTGGGCAGTTACCATTTATTAAAATAACATTGTACTCTATGCTTGTTTTTTAATCAAATATTTTTCAGGATATCCTGGTAATCTGACTAACTGCCTGATAAAATGATTCAAAAATAAACAGGATAATTGTGTCAATGATAACATACTGCGGATATATTGCGTTGGTTGGTCGGCCTAATGTTGGTAAATCAACGTTGCTCAATCGAATTTTACAACAAAAATTAAGTATTACCTCGCGTAGACCCCAAACGACGAGGCATAGTATTTTAGGCATTCGTACAGAAGGTGATTATCAATTTGTTTATGTTGATACACCAGGCATTCATCAGGGTTCGAAAAAAACGATGAATCGCATGATGAATAAAACAGCTACGAACACGTTGCGTGATGTTGACGCGGTTGCTTTTGTCGTTGATGGTACGCATTGGCAGGATGAAGACGAATATGTGTTAAGTTTAATAAAACACACCAAAGTACCGTGTTTTTTGGTGGTGAATAAAGTTGATAAAATTGTTGATAAATCACAATTATTGCCGTGGTTAGAGGAAATGAGCAAGCGACATTCTTTTGCTGGTATTATTCCTTTATCGGCTAAAACAGGCGATCAGGTTGATATCTTACACCAACGGTTACAGGCTGTTTTGCCTGAGAGCCCGCATTTATTTGATGCCGATCAATTTACCGATCGTCCAACTAAATTTTTATGCGCTGAAATGATTCGTGAGAAAATTTTTCGTCTTTGTGGCCAAGAATTGCCTTATTCAACGACAGTTGATATTGAGTCTTATAAAGATGAGGGTACCTTAGTTCGAATTCATGCGCTGATTTTGGTTGATCGAGATAATCACAAATGCATGATTATTGGTGAAAAGGGTAGTAAGCTCAAAGAAATGGCGACTAGTGCACGAAAAGATATGGAGCAACTGTTGGGTAAAAAGGTATTCTTGCAATGCTGGTGTAAAGTCAAATCGGGGTGGTCTGATAATGAACGACTGTTGAAGCAGTTAGGTTACGATCATTGACGCATGGGTCTTACACAAACGCTGGTCAGGTGATACCAGTGCACAAGTTACTTTTTTTACTCGCGAAAAAGGGTTGGTTAGTGGTCTATGCAAAGGCGGTCGGACACCTGGCAAACAATCGTTATTACAAGCGTTTACACCACTTTGGGTCGTGCTAGATGAACGCCGAGATTGGCATTATGTACGTCAGTTAGACGTTACATCGATGCCTTTATGCTTGGCCGGGCAAAATCTGTTTGCGGGGCTGTATGTTAACGAGTTGCTCTATCACGCACTTCGTCCACAAGACCCAAGCGTTGAGCTATATGATACTTATCAACACACCTTGCATGCCTTAACTGACGTGACTGAACCATTAGTCGTCGAGATTATTCTTCGGCGTTTTGAGTGGTCCTTGTTGGCCGCCTGTGGCTATCAAATGTCACTGACGCATGACGTGCGTTCTGGTTTATCCATCGCCCCTGAAAACAACTATGCCCTGATTGTTGGTGAGGGTTTTATTGTGGCTGATCAGGGCATTTGTGGTGCGCATATTCTTGCTTTAGCGGCGGGAAAACTCGATGATCCGTTCGTGCTTAAATCAGCAAAACGGATCATGCGTCGTGTCATTGATCATGCGTTGGGCGGGCGACATATCAAATCGCGTGAATTGTATCGTTAGCCCTGTATTATCCTAGAAAAAGCAGTTGAAGATTTTTCTATGATAATACAGGATAGTCTGTATAGCCCTTTTC
>CANJFK010000243.1 GCA_947473535.1 Legionellaceae bacterium
ACAAAACCAACTCATTTTTATGAAACCATTTACTGATAATATTTGTCATTAGCCCCATGGCTTGAATGCTTTCGGCATTTCTAATGCTATTGACGATTGAATCTTGATTTTGAATATATAAAGTATTCGCGTTTTGCAATGGTTCACGAGAAACCACTTCATTTAAGATGGTTAATAAAAAAAGCACAACTGCACCAACAGTCGCAATCACGCCCAACGGAATGTAAAGATAAAAAATGACAGCAAGATAAACAATAACCCAAGGCGCATCAAAAAAAGCATATATCCCCGCACTACTTAGGAACTGCCGGATATTCGTGATATCCGCTAATGATTGTGCACCGTAAGTGCCTCCTAATAATGTATGATCAACACTACGAGACAACGCCAGAGGGCTCAATTTGTTGTCTATCCAATGGCTCACACGCGTCAATATTTGTGTGCGTGCCACATCAAGTAGACCCAAAATTAACACGGCAAACACAGCAATGAATGTTAAATAAATCAGCGTATCATCACTTTGACTTGGTAATACACGATCGAAAACTTGTAACATATAGATTGGGATGGTCAGCATGAGTAGATTAATTAAACAACTAAAAATCAAGACATAAACAAATGCCGAGCGGCTTGCTTTTAATATCTCAACTATTTTATTTTTGCTAGCATTCATACCTACAGTGTAGTCTTAATTTATTAACAATCTATTGATTTGCGCTAAACTTTTTACATTTAATATGCCGGCCGCTTGCTTCAGTAACAAGATATTAAACAGATAGTCGTATATATATTGAACATATTGTCTTTGGGCACTATATAATTGATTTTGGATTTGGAGTATTTCAGTGATGGTTAATTCGCCTGATCGATAAGCCTCTTGCGCCAATTTCAGCGCGTGAGTATTGGAAGCCAGTGCAGATCGGATACTCAGCACTCGAGATGAACCTACCATGATTGTATTATATGTTTTTCGCGTATCGGCCATGGTTTGTAAATATTGCTTACGCATATTCGCTTCACTCTGTTGTAAATTAGCAACCGCCGCTTTTTGATTTGTGCCACTGTTAAACCGCCCTGAAATGCGCTCCAATTGGCATTTAAACCGTAAGCAGCATTGTTACTTTGAGCTGATTTTTTTAAAAATAAGCCAGGAACTACGCCATTGGAAAAACTGCTGCTTGCTGATAATGTGGGCAAAAGACCGCCGCGTGTTGCTTCAAGCGCTTCCCTTGCTGTTGAGATAGTTAAACGCGTTGATCGTAAATTCCAATTTTGCTCATTGGCTATATCGAGCCAGACTTCAATTTTTTCGGGGGATGGTTTAATGATTGGAAATGCGTTATTTAATCTCGAAAATTGTTGGTATCGCACGCCGGTAATTTGGCTAAGGGTCTGGACTGCGTCGTATTGATTAATTTGAGCTGAATATAATTCTGAATCGATGATGTCATACGCACCTTTGGCTTGTTCAAAATCGGTAACGGTTGCATCACTATGATCAAACAGCGTTTTTGTAGCGTTGAGTTGCTCTGAAATATATTGTTTTTGTTGCTCTACAAAACCGAGCATTTGGTTCGATTGTAAAACATCTAAATACGCTTTTGCGGTTCGAATCATTAATTCTTGTTGTTGAGCGGATAAGGTAGCGAAGGCCGCTTTAACGGTATACCTTGCTTGTTCAAGTTGTTTGAATTGCGTGTAGTTAAAAATGGTTTGGTTGGCTTGAACCCCATAACTATTGGTAGGGAAATAGCCTCGGCCAACACTCGTCATGTACGCAAATTCGCGAGCAACGGCGGCACTCAACGAAACCTGAGGCAATAACGCGGCATAATTTTCGGGCACATCTTGCTTGGTGGCATTAAAAATGGCAACTTGTGCCTGATACGTTGGATCGTTTTCTGCGGCATCGGCAAAACAATGCAATAAATCAATTGGTTTAACTGAAAAACATAGCGTCGATGCTATTAGTAAAGCAATCAATAACAAACCACGCATAGGTCTCCTTTCCGAGAGTTTATCAGTGCAAGGTATATCATATTCTAAGGTCTATTGACAATTCATCATCAGAAGCCCGACATCCCGCGACTTGTTCTCGAGGTCCACTGATCCTGTTTAATGCACAAGACTATTGCACAGAATCAGATCGAAATGGATCCCGCGAACAAGTCGTGGGACGTCGAAATCTGAATTGTCAACAGACCCTAGAATAAAAGACTCATTTTTTTGACAAACTTTTTAAGAGTACTATACTTAAAAGATGCGAATCATTCTTATTTAGTCTATTGCTTAAGCGAGGTGTATCATGAGCGCGGCAAATTTTACTCAATTTTTGACTGCACTAGGAGCTTATGAATCAGGGATAGATACAACCAAGGTTCAAACTGCAGATTGGATGCAATATTTGAGAGTGTTTGATCCTCGGTACGGTAATGTAAATCCTACCTCCGTGAGCTTGAGCAATACCCAGGACTTGATTATGTTGCAATATCACGTCCATAACACGCTTGGTTTTTTAGGAAAGTATCAGTTTGGGGAGGCTTTGCTCATTGATTTGGGCTATTACGTGCCTGCAGCGAGTGGTTATTATGGCACAACGTCGACTAACGAATGGAAAGGCGCGTGGACCGGAAAAAACGGTGTGCATAGCAAGGCTGATTTTATGACAAGCGTGCAAGAGTTGGCCATCCGTGAAGCGTTTGCTATGAACGTGGGTGTTATTAACACTTATTTAGCGCAAGCAGGTAAAACCATTGATGATTATATAGGCCATCAATTTACCTACACTCGTTTGGGAGAAACGCACGTTGCAACGGTGACTATGTCGGGTATTTTGGCCGGCGCGCATTTACAAGGCCCTACCGGGGTTGCTCAACTGTTTTTACATAATATACAAAGTAGTGATGAATACGGTACAAATATCTTGTTTTATATTGATAAATATGGCGGTTATAACACGCCATTTGGCACAGCAGCCAATGATACGTTGGTCGGTAGTGATTATAGTGAAACATTTATGGGCGCTGGGGGGCATGATACCTATACCACCGGCGCAGGCTTAGACAAAATTATTATTACGAAAGGTTTAGGAGGAATCGATACTATCACTGATTTTGATGTCAAAAATGATGTTATTTCACTTTCAAATTTTGCTGGTGTGGCGTTTAAAGACTTGGTTATTACGAATGTTAGTGGCCATGCTGTTGTTAAATTTCCTAATGGCCAAACGATCAATATCATGAATCATACGGCCGCTGAAATTGGAGTTCAACAATTTGTTTATGGCCCATACAAAATCACCTGGAATGCTAATAGTGGTGATACACTGATTAATAGTTTTAATATTAAATATGATTTGATCGATTTGAGTTATGCGCCCTTTCAACCACGAAGTGCAACAGTGGTTATAAACTAAGCTACAGCTAGAGTGAGCCACGGAAAGTTGATAATCTCAAGGTGCGAACCAAGGAGATTATCATGCCAAAAGGCTACCATCACGTGACTCGAGACATAAGATCTCAA
>CANJFK010000244.1 GCA_947473535.1 Legionellaceae bacterium
GTCTCCGGTTTGGGTATTCCCTGGAACGACGCCTTGTACAGCAACATTTACAATGGCTGGCATCGCGTTTTTAAGCACAGGTGCTAATGTTGGTAATAAGGTGCTGGGATCTGCCGCATAGGCCATTGGCGCGATGATCAGGAGCATTGTTACTACGATAGTTTGAAATTTGTTTGTCATCATAATTTTTCCTGTTTAAACCAAATCAGAGTTGCTATTCTACCGGTTTGCGCCTCGCGTCGATACGAGTAGAGCTGCTTGCTTTCAAATGTACATACGGCGGACTGGTAAACCGCTGTAACCCCGCATGATTGAAGGATTAACTCAGCCATTTTAGGTAAGTTTGCATATAAATGTGAATTTTTATTTAAAAAAGTACTGTTAGTAAATGGGTATCGAGTGATGAAGGTGTGCTTTACGTCTTCTCCAGTTTCATAACACGACTGGCAAATGGCAGGTCCTATCCAAGCGAGCAGTGTGGCCGGTGGACTCTTCATTTTAGCCAAGGTATTTTCTATAATTCCATTTGCTAAGCCTCGCCAACCGGCATGAATGGCTGCAATCTCTGTTCCTTGTTGGTCACACAATAGTATAGGTAAACAATCCGCCGTCATGATGGCCAAAGCGCTTGTTTTTTGTCGCGTAATGGCGGCATCTGCCACACGATTCGTGTCTTCTTCAATGATCACACACTGGTTGGTATGTGTTTGTTCAAGCCAAGCTGGTTCGTTGGGCAAACCAAGCGATAGACTTAATGCCCGGCGGTTGGCCTGGACATGCTGTTCGTTGTCTCCGACATGGTATGCCAAGTTATTGCTCGCGAAAGGTGGCTGGCTAAATCCCGTTGTATTATAGGTCGTTAATGCACCAATGTTGGGTGGTGCGGGCCATGTCGCGATTAAATTAGACAAGATCTGTATCCAATAGATGAAGTAGTGATTGAAAATCGTCGGGCAAAGGGGCTGTGAATGTTAATTCTTCTTGCGTTTGTGGATGAATAAACGACAAAGAACAAGCGTGTAGCGCCTGACGTTTGAACTGTTGAAAAGCCTGCTTTAGCTCATCGTTAAAGCCTGCGGGACAGTGTGGCCTATTGTTATATAGTTGATCGCCGATGACGGGGTGGTTGATGTGTGCCATGTGCACTCGAATTTGATGCGTGCGGCCGGTCATGAGTTTAACATCAAGCAGCGTAAAATATTGATAGTGAGTACGTACTGCATATTGAGTGATCGCTTCACGTCCTTGAGTACATACCGCCATCTTCAATCGATTGCGAGGGTGTCTGCCGTAGAAGGTGTTTATTGTTCCACCAGCTATCACATGGCCATGCACGAGAGCTAGATAACGCCGTTGAATTTCACGGGCTTGCATTTGTCGAATTAAATTCGTGTGTGCAGTGAGTGTTTTCGCGACGATGAGTAATCCGGTCGTGTCTTTATCTAGTCGATGAACGATGCCAGCTCTTGGTAAATGCTGCAGGGAGGGCGCATGGAACAACAGCGCGTTGACCAATGTGTGTTCTGGATTTCCGGCGCCTGGATGGACGATTAAACCGGTGGGTTTATTCACTATCAGTACGTGTTCGTCTTCAAATAGGATAGTTAACGGTATATTTTCAGCTTGCCATTCGCTGTTGTGCACCGTGGGCGTCACGTGAAACACAAGGTGCTCGTTGCCGAGAACTTTCTCTTTGGGCTTCCATTGCCGTTGGTTTAGCGTAATGGAGCCGTCCTTAAGCCAACAACTTAGTTGAGAGCGTGAAAAATCGGGGAATAGCTGAGCAAGTACCACATCAATTCGTTGTCCGTGGTACTCATTCGGTATGTTTATTTCTTGTACTGTTGATTCATTCATGTTCAGCAAGCAGTCGACCTCGTAAGGAGTTAGGTTGTGCTTCTGTAACCAGAATAGTAACAAATTGGCCTTGTAAATCAGATGGGCCATCAAAGTTAACGACACGGTTACATTCTGTACGCCCAGCCAATTGTTCTGGATCTTTCTTCGATGGTTTAATCACCAGGATACGCTGTTTACTGCCAACCATCGCTTCGCTATATCGTGATGCTTGTAAGACCAGTCTATTTTGTAAAATTTTCAAACGCTGTTTCTTAACTTCCATCGGTGTTTCATCGGGGAGGTTTGCAGCGGGCGTTCCGGGTCTTGGACTGTAGATAAAGCTGAACGACGTATCAAAGCCCATTTCATGCACTAAATTCATGGTGTCTTGAAAATCCTGATCCGTTTCGCCTGGGAAACCCACGATAATGTCAGTCGATAGTCGAATATCAGGCCGTACTTTGCGTAGTTTACGCATTTTTGATTTGAATTCTAGTGCGGTATAGCCGCGCTTCATCATTGCAAGAATGCGGTCTGAACCGCTTTGTACTGGTAAATGCAAATGATTAGCCAGTTCCGGCACTTCGGCATAAGCATTAATTAAATTATCTGAAAATGCCAGTGGGTGTGAGGTTGTAAAGCGGATCCTATCTAGCCCGTCGATTGCGGCGAGATAATGGATCAACAACGCTAAGTCAGCAATGTCGCCATTACTCATTGGCCCACGATAGTCATTCACATTTTGACCAAGTAAATTTATTTCACGCACGCCTTGCGTTGCTAATTGGTAACATTCGGCGAGTACATCATCGAATGGGCGACTTATTTCCTCTCCGCGTGTATAGGGAACAACGCAATAGCTACAATATTTGCTGCAACCTTCCATAATGGAGACAAATGCAACGGGACCTTCCGCACGCGGGGCTGGTAAATGGTCAAATTTCTCAATTTCTGGGAAGCTAATGTCAACAACGGGTTTTCGCGTCGCTAATCGCTCGTCAAGCATGCTAGGTAGGCGGTGCAGTGTTTGTGGTCCAAAAACCAGATCGACAAACGGTGCTCGCTTGATAATATCGCCGCCCTCTTGACTGGCAACACAACCACCTACGCCGATGACTACATGTGGATTGTTTTTCTTATATTCACGCCATTGGCCTAATTGAGAAAAAACTTTCTCTTGCGCTTTCTCTCGAATGGAACATGTATTTAGCAAAATAACATCCGCGTCTTCAACGTTGTCTGTTTTTTCTAAACCATGGGACTTTAATAAGACGTCGGCCATTTTCGATGAATCATATTCATTCATTTGGCAGCCGTTGGTTTTAATGTATAATTTTTTTGCGATCATCAATAGGCCTACTCTTTTATCTAAAATTAATCCGATACACTTTTGCAATAGGTTTCACGCAGACGCGGCAGAATGAGCAACGCGACTAACATACAAATGGGTAATAATGCCAGTGCAACATGGTATGCTTCTAATGGATAGACACGAACTTTATCAACAATCTCGCCTTGCCACATGCTATCCAATATATACCCAATAGCGGGTTGTGCAATGGCAATGCCGACCATGTTCATCATGTTCATAAAGCTCAAGCCAGTCGCTACGTAGTGTTTGTTGCATAATTCTTTTGCCACGGCAAAAGCAGGTAAAAACCCTGCTGAAA
>CANJFK010000245.1 GCA_947473535.1 Legionellaceae bacterium
CAGTAACCGATCCATAGCCTACGGCATCGCCACAGCTTTTTATAAGCAAGGCGCTGAGCTCGCATTCACTTATCAAAATGAAAAATTAAAAGAACGTGTTGAACGCATGGCCGCTGAATTCAATTCAACCCTCACGTTTCCATGTGACGTTGCTAACGATAACGACATAAACGCTGTTTTTGCAGAACTGGGCAAACATTGGAACCAATTAGATAGCCTTATTCATTCCGTTGCCTTTGCACCGGCTGATCAAATTAGTGGTGATTTTGTTGATAATGTCAACCGAATTGGTTTTCATGTCGCTCATGATATCAGCGCGTACAGTCTCGTTGGTTTAGCGAAAGCTGCATTACCCATGATGATAGATACACAAGGCTCAATCTTAACCTTAAGTTATTACGGTGCAGAAAAAGCCGTGCCTAATTACAATGTTATGGGCATTGCTAAAGCGAGTTTGGAAGCCTCTGTGCGCTACCTCGCGGCGAGCTTAGGTTCTCGTGGTATTCGGGTCAATGCGATTTCAGCCGGGCCCATAAGAACATTAGCTGCCGCTGGCATCAAAGATTTTCGCAAAATGCAAAGCGCATATGCCACTACAACACCACTAAAGCGCAATGTAACGCTCGAAGAAGTAGGCAATACGGCAGCGTTTTTATGTTCGTCTTTAGCATCTGGCATTACGGGTGAGGTAGTCCATGTTGATGCGGGATATCATGCTGTTGCGATGTCTGATTTAGGCGTGAGTGAATAATGAGCGGTTTTTACCCACAACTATCGGCATTTGGATAACCATTGTCGTAGCCTGGGTGCAGGCGCAGCCGTAACCCGGGATTTCAACGCTCCGAACCTCCCGGATTACACTGCGTTCCATCCAGGCTACCTGGTGTTATTATTCAAAATTTCTTAAGTAAATGCCATTCGAGACAAAACCCTGGCGCACAAGCCTGACTATACACCGCCCTAGTAACAATGAACCTGCAAGGTGATTCATCAAATAACCTCTCCTCCAATGCACATCAAACCAATTCAAATGTTTGATATCCAATCTGCTGAACCTGACTTTTGCTCGCTATAGGCTCTACAAAGCTAGTAATGAAAGCCTGCCAAAACTCATCATATAGACGGTGTTGGAGTGGATGATCGGCGTTACATGGAAAACAAGGCCCGTGGTTCGCTTCTAATAACCAGGCTCGTAAATCGCTATCAACAATAAAATCAAAGCCAAAAATTGCTAAAGTGCGTCGTTCCTCCGCGACAAACGCCTGAGGATATAGCTGCTTCAAGCCTTTAATTACTGCTGAAACAATCCGTTTGATTTGTTGGTAAATATAAATAAATCCTGGGATTGGTTTGGTTGGTACCTGAGTCACGTTAGACTCATCGTGACGCAAATGCTCGTTGGTTAAATGCGAGCGAAGATCATCAAAACCAGTTGGTTGATATACATATTTCGCTACATTAAGGTAACCATCTGGGTAAAGATAGGCTCCTGCGTAATTTGTAATAACAACAAACATTCGAATACTGTATTTGTGACCATTCAATAGATGTGGTTTTGTCAGGTATTGTTGTAACACGTGTTCACCACCCAACCGGTTTGCACTGAGATAGTGATTTTTTAAATCACTGAGCTGCTGAAAAATTTTAATATGCTTACCGTTGTTCAATAACGATGGTTTTAAGATCCAGACCAACGGCTCTTCGCCATACGTTCGTTGCGTGGACACCTTTTCAAGTTGACCAAGCACGCTCATCCAATTGCAATCATCTATACAATAAGTCGCAGGCATAGCGCCAACACAAAGTTTCTGCACCAACGACGCTAATAAATGCTTAAATTCAAGCGATTCAGCTGCTTCTAGATTAAATTCAAAATTAAGTTCATTGAAATCGCTCTCCTCAATACACGTCGAACGAATCCATTTTTTTTCTTGCAAATAGTGGTGTAAGTTATGATACGTAGGCGATTGCGTCGGATGTAAGCAAAAACGATATTGATGCGATGTTGTTGACAATTTACATCCACTCCTTGCAAATCAACACGTGTTACTACGAGTGATTGTTGGGCCTGAGGCGCCAACCTACAGGTTTCGATTGTTTTTGTGTAACTGCTCATACGTCATCCCGAGTGTAACGAGGGATCGCCTGGCACTGTGCCACCCGTCGGAGATCCCTCGTTGCGCTCGGGATGACGTACGGAGTGAGCGGTTACGTGTTTGCAATCATCTTTTCAACGGTGACTTGGGAATGTGTCCGGTTTTATCTTGTTGTTGAGGTGCATACAAATTATCACTCTTACGCTCGCTTCTACTGGTTTTTCGGGACACATCCGGAACCGTTAAATCCTCCTCCTCCTGTTGATATTCAGCATTCTCCTCTCCATCTATTTCTGGCAACGTTTTAAGAGCCCGCGTCGCGTTATCTACATTACCTTGGTTCGTTGGCTCTAAGAATATCGCCTCAGCATGAAGATCCAATGAACCTTTTTCATCAATTCGATTTTTTATTGCAGCCAGATCAACGCATTCATCTTGCTCCAGTAGCTCCGACATGGCCATCACGGCACCCGTCGTATGATAACCACAGCTAACAAAATCATAAAATGGTTGTGTTCTTAGTCTATTGATTTGGACAGGGCCGCCGAGGAACTCATCAACAAGCGTGCGGTCATAACCTAACCAGAGCCTGATGGCTCTGTAGGGCGTCATCACAATGCTCCATATCATTTCACCAAATGTAGGATTATCTGGCGAATTAAGGAAGAGGATAGGATCCATTGCTGAAGAATCAAAGATCGTCATGCTACCACTTGTATCCCGATGAAAAGAGACATAATGGCGCCCAATCGCGGCTTTTCCCAAAAGTGACGCACTGACTGAATATTGATCTTGTGGCTCAATATCTTCTGCAAGTAATACGGCATCGATAGCGGCTTGATAAGAAGGTTCATATCCATCCGTTGATGTTCCTTCGGCGGTCGTTAGAGGAGCCGGAAATAAAATCGCTTTTTTTTGTGGGTGAAAAAAATAAACCACGCTTTCGGTAACTTCACCGATCACCGGTATGTTACAAATGACGTCTACACGTCTCTCTTCCCAGTTCGAATTATCCTGGAAATGCGCTCTAACGATTTGGTTCATTTCATTTGAATATAACATTTCCGTGGCATATTCGCTCCGATTGAACTAGGGTCTAATGGCACTATGTTAAGGAAAAATCACTATCGTAGCCTGGATGCAGGCGCAGCCGTAACCCGGGATTTCAACGCTTCGAACCTCCCGGATTACACTGCGTTCCATCCAGGCTACGTATTTTATCTCTTAACTTAGGGCCATTCGTATCAGTGTCTAATAATAGCTGCCGTGTGCATCAGCCCATTAATATACAAATCATAGTCCATAAGACCATAGTTTGCCTCAATTTGCTGAGTAATACTCGCAATATGCTCTTTGTCCAACAAATCCAAATTACCATCATTAATTTTTTTCAAGTGAACGATAGCATAGTC
>CANJFK010000246.1 GCA_947473535.1 Legionellaceae bacterium
CATGACGTTCTATCCAATCTGGAGTAATTAAAAACCTAAGTGGGTTAAAGCGAAAGGGCCTCGTGCGAAGCACTTCCGTTGTGCTACGCTACGTGGTGACATCATGTCAGACAATCCATGTCATCCCTATAAATCATAGAGTACAATATATTTGCAGTCTGTGTCATGAGGTGAGTAGATGCCTGACGCCCAAGAGATCTCTCTAAAATACGCGCGAATTGTCTCTGGCTTTTCTATTTTGATCCAATAGATCGGTTCAAAAATTAGACAACTTAAGGTTGAATGATTTATAATAGTGCTCTTTTGGCGAGACAGTGGGGTATTATGAATCAAGTTGATAACAGAGTTGTAAAAGCTTCGTTTAGGCAGAACCCACCAGAGGAAAGAAAATTGTTTCCTCAATCGACTTGTTTAATGCCCATCAGCGTTGGTCAAACCATTCATGAAGGTGCTAAATTCGAGGCGGTTATCAAATTAATTAATTCGTCATTCAAACATTGCACTATATTGGTTGATGATAGTGTTCAACGACATACTATTGGCATAAAAATCAATGCGTCTCATGAGGAATTATACCAATTGGCTGTTGAAGAGGGCGATGCTTGGCTAAAACGAAATGAACAAGCTTATAACCAATTAACTATACCATTTAACATCATGCGGTGGGATGATTGGTTTAATAATATTCATTTCATCGAAAGCTATCAACGTGTTAAACAACAATACAATGAAAATGGACTATATAAGAATGCAATTGATGCCAATATTGATGATTTTTTATCAAGGTACTTAAAGGATGCTCAAGATATTACGACAGATTATAATCATGCCGTTAATCTTTGTCTGGATTATTTGCTCGAAGAATGTGCTGTAATGTGTCTTTGGACTGATCAATTGTATGATTTTGAAGTCTACCCAAGTGGTAGAAATAAAGCGATGGAGGCAACTTACGAACAACTCATTAAGCCGTTGTACCCTAATTATCTAAAGCCAGTCGCTCTTCGATTCAAAAAATACCCACCTCAAAACGAGTCTATTACCATCGTTAATAATAAAAATACAGAACCACAGCATGAACTTAATTATCTCTAAAATCACTATAAAATAAAATTCTATATTGAGGGTAGGCATACGACTATCCTCAATATGCACCAATTATCATCTCATCACCTCCACGGGTTCTTGTTTTTCGACAAATCCTCTATTAATTCCTATACTGTTCTTAAATGATTTCAAAAAAAATACAACTTCGAACTTAGTAAGTAATTAAATCGGTATATTTAACAGGAACACCATGAAAAAAAACTCGCCAAACAATGCAGAATACTCCATTCATAATGTCTCACAACTCTTTGCTAATCAACAAAACCTATCCAACATGATTGAAATCATGCCTGCAAGCATATACTGGAAAGACAACCACAGTGTTTATCTAGGTGGGAACAAGCTAATGCTGCAAATGGCGGGCGTTAATGATTTAATTGGAAAAACTGATTTTGATATGCCATGGAAAAAATACGCCAACCACATGCAAACAACAGACAAACAGGTAATCAACTTAAATGCTTTAATCGAACATCAAGACTCAATAACAATAGCTGGTGATAAAGACGTCATTATGTTGTCACGAAAATTTCCGTTAACAAATCCAGACGGTAAAACCGTAGGGATCTTTGGGTTATTTATCAATGTATCAAGCAATAACCAATTGGATGATATAATCAAAAAGATAGACGCAGCAGAGTCTACAAATCAAGCTTTACGTAAAGACAAAGAAACCGCTGAAATTACATTACAGAACATCATTGCAGAGATGCCTTGCCATGTTTACTGGAAAAATAAAAATGGCGTCTATTTAGGGTGTAATAATCGGCAAGCTAAAAATTTAGGTTTTAAATGCGGATCTGAGATAATTGGTAAAACTGACTTTGATCTACCTTGGGGAAAACATATTGCAGAGACCTTTCGAAAAAATGATTTGCGAATAATGTCCACTGGTAAAACAGAAATTATTGAAGAATGTGCGCAAATTGACGATCAAGAATCCATTGTCCTAAGTCAAAAAACCCCTACCAGAAATAAAAATGGCATAATTACAGGTATTCTTGGGATTTCAATGGATATTACTGATCGTAAAAAACTAGAAGCAGCCTTAAATATAGCTAAAGAAGTAGCCGAAACGGCCAACCACGCCAAAACAGAATTCATTGCTAACATGAGCCACGATATTCGAACCCCGTTAACTGGTGTCGTCGGTATGTCAAAATTACTCGAAGAAGGGACAAATGATCCCAACCAAAAACAATATGCACATTGGCTTGGGGAAAGTGGTGATCAGCTACTACATATGCTTACCGGAATTTTGGATGTTGTGTCTGCGGATAATATAAATGAACACGATCTGCATGAAGAATCATTCGACCTACGCCGCATGATTCAAGACATCATTGAACTTGAGCGCCCGTCTACGCTTGTAAAAGATATTAATCTTATCACCCATATCGATGAGACTATCCCACCCTACTTTATCTGTGATCACACAAAGCTTCATCGTATTTTATTAAATCTAGTCGGCAATGCCATTAAATTTACTCAAAAAGGATGTGTGACGATCGATGTGAGCTATCTGGAGCAACGTAACACGCACGTTTTACTTCAATTTAAAGTATTAGATACAGGCATTGGCATACCGCTAGAAATGCAAGACATGGTATTTGATCGTTTTTTTCGAGTAACTCCATCATACAAAGGTATTTATACCGGTCACGGCGTAGGACTCCATATTGCGCAATCATACGTGCATTTATTAGGTGGAGAAATCAAGTTCTCCAGTGAACTTGGGGTGGGCACAACCTTTTATTTTAATTTATCATTAAAAGTCGGCGATGAAGCACCATTAGATCATTCAATAATAAAACCATATGCCCTTGAATTGACTGATAAGCCAAATCCAGTATCAGGGATTAAGTCTGCTGATTCATCGATTACTGCAACAGATTTACCTCAACATGCGCCGAATCTGTTGCTAATCGAAGATAATTTAATTGCTCTTCGTGTACTTGAAAGCATTGTGATTCAATCAGATTGTCGATTTACCAGTGTGATGGATGGAGAATCTGCACTTGAGCTAGCACACAACAATACGTTTGATTTAATCATTACCGATTTAGGTTTACCTGGGATATCAGGGATTGAACTCACCCAAAAAATCCGTGCATTTGAAACATCATTTTCCCAAAAATTAACCCCCATCATCGGGTTAACAGCACACGCACAAGGCAAGGTACGAGATGCATGCCTGGCTTCTGGCATGAATGATGTGTTTTGTAAACCCATGGACTTAGATACCCTATCGACCATTAAATTAAATTATCTTACGCCACAGCCACCCTCCCCTGCGCCAGCCAACACGACCTCATCGCAAAATAGTGCGTCAGCGCTTGGTCTTGATTTACCTGATACAGAGCAAGAACTATTTGAACTTGATACCTTTCCTGTGTTTGATGA
>CANJFK010000247.1 GCA_947473535.1 Legionellaceae bacterium
ACAACATTTAATGCCGTATCATGGTACAAGAGCGGTTGTTTACGTAGCCAATGCCCCAACGCCTCGCGATCAGGCGCCGCCAGTATCGCCTGCAGCGTATCATCGCGGTTGTGCCGGGGGTGCTCGCCAAATAACACATTTAAAAAATGCAAGTCATGATTACCTAACGTAATCCGCGGCGAAAGCGGTAACGATTTGATAAAGCGCAGTACCTCGAGTGATTGCGGACCACGGTTAATCAAATCACCCACGAACCAAAGCCTATCGGCGTGTTCATCAAAACACAACCGCTCAAGTAAGCGTTGTAAAGGCTCAAAACAGCCTTGTACATCGCCAATAGCATAATCAGCCACCGAATTTACTTCCAATGCTTAACGCCGAAGACACATCCTTAACCGGCCCCCATTGCCCGCTTGAAGACAAATGGTCTAGCGAAAGCGCTGTTGCTTGATGCGATAGTTCGACGGCTGAAATGTGTGCCACGTGATTCGTATTGCGATTTTCCACCCGCACATCATTGGGCATTAGTGCCTTGTATTTATCAACGACGATGCCTTTCAGCACTTTTTTATCATGCTCAACCGAGGATATAATCGTCCCATCGGCACCTTTAACATGCAATCCAAGCCCAAGAAATCCTTTTTGAATCGCCAACCAATTTTTATATTCCGGATGGGCTCGTGCAAAAAATTTAAACACCTCTGGCGTCATGAGCATCCCACCAGCAACTAAAATAAAGGGCGGTTGATTGATAACAAATTGCCCTTTTGCTAAAGCCTCGGTGACCCATTTAATAAATTCAGCACCCATCAAGCGCTCTTGCTCAGCGGATGGCTCAGGCACTGCATCAATAAATGTCCCTATTCGATTGGGACGACCGCTCTGAGCACTCATGGATTTATCAACGGGCTCCAGTAGTGAACGTTGGATGGCAATGGCATCTGCGCGGTCCAATATGGCACCTAAGGTTCCCGCCGAACCGGCGTCTTCATTGAGTAACGCAAGCCAAACCGCTAAAACCTGGGGATTAGAAGCAATCCAAGCAAAACCATGCGCTGGCATTAATTGGCGGGCTAACAATAAATTTAAACGACGACGAAAATCGTCGTCATGGTTGCCGTGAAATTCATACCGATAATAACCGCCAATGAAACCCATTGTTTCCAGCAATGGCTGCCATTGTTTTAACCGCTGCCCGTTGGGGCCAAATAATTCAATACGGTAATCAACTTGTAATTTACCGATGCCTTGCAAAAGGCCCGCGGAAAATAACGCGTAAAGCCAGAGCTTTTGCTCTTCAGACAAATCGGCATCGTCGCTTTGAACCATGTATTGACGGAGCAAGTGTACGGCCGCTTCCGTGCGATTCAATGCATGATCAATCAAACCACCAGGTAGCGAATAATAGCTATTTGTTGTTTCTGGCAACCGTTGGCAATGATTGGCCACGTTATGAATCAAGCTCAAGCACAAATTATCAAAACGTAGTGGATCGAATGCGCAAGATTTAGTGATTTTAAGTAGTAATGCTTGCCGTTTTCCGTCCGACAACAACTGCTCAGGCGCCATGATGGATGTTAAATCCTTAAGCGGCGTGATGTGTGTTGGCCTGATTTTTTTCCTCTCGCGATGAAACAAAGTTTCCTCCATGATATCTACACTCCATTTATTTTACACTATTTGCTAACAAATTTCGCTAGTTGGACATACTCCATGACACTTATTTGCTCAGGTCGTAATATTGGATCAATACCAAGCGCAACTAATTCAGCTGCACTGAGTAGGGGTTTTAAATTATTTGCCAGGGTTTTTCGCCGCATAGAAAAAGCACAAGCGACTAAACGCTCAAGATCCGTAAATCCCACAGCAGGGTACGGCGAGATACGATGCGGTATTAAACGCACAACGGCTGATTCAACCTTTGGTTGTGGATGAAACGCCTCGGGCGGCACATTGAATAAAGAATCTACCTCACAATGGTATTGCACGATAACGCTTAATCGCCCATACGTTTTACTACCTGGTTTTGCGGCCAAACGCTCAACCACTTCTTTTTGCAGCATAAAATGCATGTCATCGATATGCTGGGTATAATGCAGCAGGCGCAGCAATAATGGGGTTGAAATATTGTAGGGTAGATTGCCAATAATGCGTATTTGCTCACCCAATTGACTATAATCAATCGTCAGTGCATCTGCACCTATCATCCTTAATTTTTCGCCAGCCCATGGCATTGCAATTAAATGCGCTTGCAAATCCGTATCAATCTCAATCGCAGTCAATGTATTTAATTGACGCAACAAGGGCTGCGTCAATGCGCCCAAACCAGGCCCAATCTCAACCACTGTGTCCGTTGGTTGTGGATTTAAAGCGCGCAAGATGTTATCAATGATGTGGCGATTTTGTAAGAAATTCTGACCAAAACGCTTACGTGGACGGTGCATCATATCATTTCCTGCGCTTACTATAGCTTTGGGTAAAATTTGTTCGGAAAAGTATACCACACTCTCGTTTTTTTTGCTTAGGTTATGGCAAGACTTGCAGGGAAACCGCATCTTATGCTCAACGTTGAGTCGTACCATCCGAGCCGCGACCGTTAGGGAGCGTTCATGAAAGCTCATCCTTGACTTGCTGCTTCGTGAACGCTCCCTAACGGTCGCGGCTCAGATAGATTGACTTAATGTCAAACTAAAAATTACGATACGTTTGCCCTGGCAAGACTTGAATGGCCGCGCTAAAAGACGTTATAATTTTTGTCAATACTAACGAGAGATAGTTATGATAAAAAAACAGGTAATGCTGTTATTAATCGTCTTCTGTGCTTTGAGCATAAGGAGTTTTGCAATGAGTTTAACAATCGAAAGTCCAGCATTTAATACCAACACATTAATGCCCATACAATACACTTGCAATGGCGAAAACCACTCGCCGGCCCTCCGTTGGCACGGCGCGCCGGCGGGCACAGCATCCTATGTGCTCATTGTTGACGATCCTGATGCTCCAAAGGGTACGTGGGTTCATTGGTTGTTGTTTAATATACCAGCAACACTAAGTCAGCTCCCAGAAGCAACGGAATTGCCTGCTGACGCGATTAGCGGTAAAAATAGTTGGGACAAACAAGGTTATGGCGGTCCGTGTCCGCCAAGTGGTACACATCGTTATTATTTCAAACTATATGCGCTCGATACACGCTTAACGGTCAATTCAAGCGTCAATAAAGACGACATATTAAACGCGATGGAAGGCCATGTCCTTGGGATGAGTGAGCTGATCGGTTTGTATAAACAACCGTAACGTTAGTCAAATGGCGCTTACGCAAAGAAAATACATTGTCGTAGCCCGGGTGCAGGCAAAGCCGTAACCCGGGATTCAATGCGTCGAACCTCCCGGATTACACTGCGTTCCATCCAGGCTACGACTCATAACCCCAGCCATCGAATGAATTGGTTTGTTGCGCTGAGGTTAATCGG
>CANJFK010000248.1 GCA_947473535.1 Legionellaceae bacterium
GTGGCCATGCCTATAAACAGAAGAAACAAAGCATACAACATTCGCTGATATTAAGAAATGGATCGACGTAAATTGAGCTTCAAAACGTCAAGCCATGCCTGACACAGGTGGCTTTACACCGCTATCAACGCTAGGATTCTCTGCCTCCTTGCCGTCCTCTCTCAGCGTTGTAACCTTATCACGATACAAATGACTTTCTATCGTTTTAAGTCCTTTACGAAGCTCCGGGCTATCATTTTGTGCCAGAGCCGTTTCAAGCTGTTGCTTGATTTCCACGAAAGAGCCTTTATAAAGATTGCCATCCCCGCATGAAAACATGTGTTGGCCTGTTGGTTTACGATCTTCGGTCACTTGAGAGACTAAAAAATCGCGTTTTAGCACAGCTTGTTGGGTAAAAAAAGTTACCGCTGATTCATGGCTTGGAAAACGTAATGCGCCATCATCCTCCGGTTTTTGTTTAAACTCTTTTTCGTAATCACTGAGTATATCATCCCATGTACTATTACGCGCAGTTGATTTAAATATTGACTCCGATTCAGCGTCAGCCTCGGATTTTTTTTTCTTCCGCTGCATTTCAAGGAACTGGTCGTCTTGCTTTTTTTCATGCTTTTTTTCATGCTTCTTTTTAGGTGGCATAATAATCTCCAATGAACAGGCATCATGTTTGATATAATTCTAGCATATTGTCGACTATTTGACATGTATTGAGTGAGTTAGAATAAAATTCAATAATATGTTACAAACAATTGGATAAAGAACGACGCCACTGATAGAGTATAAATATCCAGATCAGGTTTACCACTTCCTGATTAGGAAAAGAAACCTAAGGCCTGAACATTTCAGGCCTTTTTATTGTGGCTTATCACTCAGATTATAATATTTAAATAATTTAACCACTCGTTTCACACCAGCGCACGCTCTAGCATACTGAATCACGTGTGCCGCTTGCGCAGGAATAACATCACCCATTAGATAGACGATTTGTCCTGACGTGACGACTTTAAATTGATGGGGATCGATCGTTGAATCAGAAAAAATCTGGCTGCGTATGGTTGCCGTGATCCAGCTGTCTTGCACCGTATTCCCTGGCGCGCGGCTAATATCTATTTGAGTAAATAAACGTCGTATACCCTGTAGTGTGGCGACACGGGAATGAGCTTCCTTACGAAACGCCACTGTTGGTACATGACCAACCAACAACACATCGCCATTCAAAACAGCGACATCAATAGCACAGTCATCCTGTTTAAAATGCTTATCATGATAAAGCGCGCGATTTGCATTAGCCGCCAATTGAAAGTCACTTATTTTTTTATAAATATTGTGACGGTCATACACTAAACTAACGCCGGTCCACACATTGGTTATGCAGCCAGTCAGTAAAACGCAAACGATGATAAGGATCGTGACCGTTTTCAACGGATATACTGAAAAACTTTAACCACTTTGCGTACGCCATTCACATGCCTTGTCGTATTGACAACTAAATCAGCTTGTTCTGGCGTTACAACCCCCAATAAATAAACAACAGCACTTTCCGTGATGACTCGAATGGACCCTGACTCCAAGCCTTTTTGAGTTAGCATATTGCTTCGCACTTGGCTTGTGATCCAGGTGTCTTTGCTTTGCTGGGTAAGTGACAAAGGGTAGTCAACTGTAATTTCATTATAAACCCGACGCACATTCGGCGTTTTTTGCGCGATTTTTTCAGCTAATACGCGCAATGAGGCAACCGGCGTTTGGCCTGCTAATAAAACCACTTCATTAAAACTACTCACAACAATACGGGAATCACGAAAGCGACGATCCGTTACAATGGCCGTGTGTACAACGTGAAATATTCGAGCATCTTTTTCAAGCATAGAGACACTTCGTCGATCGTAAACGACTAGTCCACCCGCGGCGCCCACAACCACTGCAGCAACACAACCGGTCAATAGCGAGCCGAGCAGTAAAAAAATAATTGGTTTGATGTTCATGTTTACCCCAGCATTTGGCCAAATAGTGATTGGTCGATTAAGTCGCAAAAGCAATGCAAAATGAATAAATGTGTTTCACGAATGCGCGCGGCAGAGTCGCCCGGCACCCTTAGCTCAATATCTTCCGGACCTAAATGGTTTGCTAACACACCACCATCACGACCACTTAATGCAATCGTATCCATGCCACGATCATTGGCCGCATTCACCGCATTTAAGATGCTATTGGAGTTGCCTGTTGTTGATAGGGCAATGAGCACATCACCTTCTTGACCCAGGGCTTGAATTTGGCGTGCAAAAATTTGATCATAATGCCCTTCATGAGCAACGGCGGTCAGCGCGGCCATGTCTGCGGCAAGTGTAATCACGGGCAAAGGAGGGCGCTCAACGTCAAAATGGTTTAGCATCGCCGCTGAAAAATGAAGGCAACTTGCTGCTGAACCACCATTGCCACACAACAGAATCTTGCCGTCACTTAACAAGCAATTAACCAAACGCAACCCAGCTTTTGCAATAACCGTTGACATCACATCAGCCACCGCTATTTTTGCTTCAATGCTAGCTTCAAAAAGGTGTTTTACCCTTTCTTCGAGCTGTACCATATTATCGGCCCCCCGATTCAAATGCGTTTTTGATCCAGGTGATACGAGGAGGCACACCGTCTAAACTGACCACATCAAAACGGCTGGGTTGTTTATCTTGAAGTTTAAATGCCTGCAAGTAATAGGATGCGGTTTTAATAAGTTTTTGTTGTTTACTATACGTCACGCTCGCCGCAGCACCGCCAAAGGCTATGGTGCTGCGAGCACGTACTTCGATAAACACAAGATGGTCGTAATCACGCATAATTAAATCAATCTCACCTAAACGACAACGGTAATTGCTGCTGATCCATGTTAACCCCTGAATCGTGAGATAATCACGCGCTTGATCTTCAGCGTCAAAGCCAATTTTTTGCGACATTATATTCCTTTTAATGAAGACCTAAACCTACATCAGGAGCTGGCTTATCATTTTTTCCAAATTATGAGTATCGTCGTAATGAATGATTAATGATCCCTTCCCGGCCTTCCCATGTTTCAGTTTGACCTTGGTTTGTAATTGTTGTGCAAGCGTGTGCAATTGTTCTTTAAATAAAGGCACAATGTCTATTTTTGTTTCCTGAGCGGGTACACCCGCTTTGACACGCGCCACCAAAGCTTCTGTTTCGCGTACCGACAGGTTTTTAGCCACAACCAATTGTGCAACCTGGGTTTGCTGGTCCTCGTCTAGCATCAGTAAGCTACGAGCATGGCCCATGTCCAAGTCACCATATTCGACCATTCGCCTAACATCACTATTTAAATTTAATAAACGCAAAAAGTTACTAACAGCGGTGCGCGATTTACAAAGTAATTCAGCCACCTGCTGATGCGTTAGCGCAAATTCGTTGGTTAAGCGTTGCATGGCGCGCGCTTGATCCATGGCATTTAAA